>NZ_JBIUHC010000007.1:0-137034 GCF_044627735.1 Cupriavidus sp. CuC1
TTACGAGTAAAGAAAAGTGACATCTCACACGTTCTAAAACGGCCAACACCGTACAGCCGCGACAGCAGCTAGAAGCAATAAAACACTGCCCACTCACCCTATTCTGCATCAGCAGCTAGAAGCATCAAAACCCCGCCCACAAGAGACATCCCCCGCGTCAGCGGGGCTACAAGCAGCAAAGTTGCCCCCAAATCCACGTCCCTAACCACGCGCACCACCCTATCCCCGCCGCAAGCCTTCAACAGGATCAGCTTCGAAGGCCTCCCACAGCGCATCACGCCGTTGCAGCGCCTTGATAACGGCCGGCCGCCGCAATTGCGCCACCGCCGAGACCAGCGCATTGCACAGGAAAAAAGCCGCCGTATAGGAATCAAAGGGCGAAGCATTGGCCGTGCGCACCAGCAGATGGTGATCCGATAGCGGCACCAGCGGCGCCGCCGGGCTATCGCAAATCGCGATCACATGCGCACCGCGCTCGCGGAAGGCGCGCGCGATACTCACCGGCGCGCTGGAATAGCGCCGGATGCTGAACGTGAGCAGCACATCCTCCGGTTCCACCCACAGCATGGCATCCGTGGCCGTCACCGCGCCGGCCCCCAGTTCCTGCACCTGCGGCCGGCACATGTTCAGATGCAACGCCAGCCATGCGCCCACCGGCGCGCTGTTTTTCTGCGCCAGCACGAACAGCCGGCCGCGCGGCTCGGCCAGCAGGCGCGCAATCGCCTCGAAGGCTGCCATGTCCAGCCCTTCGTGGGTGGCCGCCAGGTTGTGCTGGTCGTGCAGCAGCGCGTCGTCCACGCAGGCGCGCAGGGTGCGCTTGCCACCGATCGTGGCCGGCGCGCGCAGGCCGGCGGTGGGCAGGAGCGCCGTCACGCTGGCCCGTGCCTCGCGCTGGGCGTCGCCATAGCTGGCATAGCCCAGCTTGGCGAACAGGCGCACCACCGTGGAAGCGCTCGTGCCGTGCTGGGCAGCCAGCGCGGTGGCAGATTCCAGCAACGCATGGGGATAGTCGCGGCCCAGCGCATCGGCCAAGGTGCGCTCGCGGGCGGTCAGCGTGGCCGCCTCGCGCGCAAGGCGCTCGAGCAAGGTGGCGTCACGCGGGGGAGTCTCCTGGGAATTCTTCATGGTGTTGACACGTTGCAATGCGTATTGCATGATCATATCACTTTTGCAATGAACGATTCACTCCCACACAGTGGAAGGAGCAGGCGGGATATGGTGAACAACGCGGCGGATAGCGAGATGCTTGCCCAGGGCACGAGCACGGTGATCGATTGGCTGGGTGGCCAGCGGGCTGAAATGCAGGCGCTGCTGCAGCGCATTGTCGACATCGACAGCGGCAGCCGGCAGGAAGCCGGCGTGACGGCCGTGGCGGAAGTCCTGCGTGCACACCTGGAGGCCGCCGGCATTGCGGTCACGCTGCATGCCGTGCCCGGCTACGGCGTGTGCCTGGATGCGCTGGTGCCCGGCGCCGGCGATGGCGCGCCGATCCTGCTCATGGGTCATATGGACACCGTCTTCCCGGCCGGCACGGCGGCGCGCCGTCCCTTCCGCGTGGAGGACGGGCTTGCCTACGGGCCCGGCGTGGCCGACATGAAATCGGGCCTGGTGATGAATGTGTTCGTGGCCGAGGCCCTGGCGCGCTGCGGCGGCAACGCCTTGCCAGTGCGCCTTTTCTTTTCCTGCGACGAAGAAATCGGATCGTCCGCCACCCGCGAACGGATCATGGACGTGGCGCGCGGTGCGCGCGCCGTGTTCAACGCCGAGCCCGGCCGCGTCAGCGGCAACCTGGTGACCGGGCGCAAGGGGTCGATGGTGGTGGAATTCGAGGTAGAGGGCGTGGCCGCGCACGCGGGCGTCAACCATGCCCAGGGCGCCAGTGCCATTGACGCGCTCGCGCGCAAGATCCTGGCCCTGCATGCGCTGACCGACGCCGAGCAGGGCATCACCACCAATGTGGGCTGCGTGAAGGGCGGCATCGTGCCCAATATGGTGGCGCCGCTTGCGCAGGCCGAGCTCGACGTGCGCTTCACCGCCGACACGGACATCGATGCGCTGGTCGAGCAGGTGCGCGCCATCATCGAGGCCGAATCGCTGCCGCGTACCAAGGGCCGGATCACCGACATGCGCCGCACCCGGCCGATGACCCAGACGCCTGCGGACCTGCTGGCGCTGTACCAGCGCGGCGCACAGCAGCTGGGCTTCTCGGTAGAGGGCGAGTTCACCGGCGGCGCCGCCGACAGCGGGCTCACGTCCTCGGTAGGCACGCCCACGCTGTGTGGCACCGGCCCGGTGGGCGGCCATGCGCATACCGTGCGCGAGTACTGCGAGCTTGCCACTTTCGTGCCGCGCGCGCAGGCGGTGGCGCTGGCGGTCCTCGCACTGCGCTGAGCCGGGACACTTCGCCTGCATCCGATCGTTAACTACCTTCACCTCACTGCCATGCCGAACGTGCCATTCTCTCGCCGCCATTTCCTCCGTACCGCCCTTGGCGTAGCCGCGCTCGCGTGTGCCGCACCGCTGGCCGCGCAAGCACAGGGCGCCTATCCCTCGCGTCCCATCACGCTGGTGGTGCCCTTTCCGCCCGGTGGTTCGGTGGACATCATGGCCCGCCAGTACTCGGAGCCGCTCTCACGCATCCTCGGCGTGCCGGTGGTCGTCGACAACCGCCCGGGCGCCGGCGGCTCGGTCGCCACGCAATCGGTGGCGCGCAGCAAGCCCGATGGCTATACGCTGGTGGTCTCCTCCCAGAGCAGCCACCTGGCCAACCCGCTGACCCAGCCGAAGCTGGGCTACGACCCGATCAAGGATTTCGAGAACATCGCCATCCTGGGCCGCCAGCCCAACGCCCTGGTGGTGCATTCGAGCCTGCCGGTGCGTACCTTCGCGGAGTTCCTGGCCTACGCGAAGAAGAACCCGGGCAAGCTCGACTACGGCAGCGGCGGGGTTGGCAGCATGGGCCAGCTGAATGTGGAAATGCTCAAGGCCAGCACCGGCATCTACGCCACGCACATCCCCTATCGCGGGGGCACGCACCTGATCACGGCCGTGCTGAGCAATGAGGTCCAGTTCATCCTCGACAACCTGCTCATCATGCTGCCCTACATCAAGGAAGGAAAGGTGCGTGCGCTGGCGGTGGCTTCCGAGCAGCGCCTGCCGCAGCTGCCTGACGTGCCGACCTTGGCTGAGCTGGGCTATCCGCAGCTAAACCTGAGCTCCTGGACGGGCATTGCAGCGCCTGCCGGCACGCCCGAGCCGGTGGTGCAAAAGCTCTACCAGGCGGTGCGCCAGGCCGCCAGCGACCCCGCCATGCAGACGGCGCTGCGCGCGCGCGGCGTGTTCCCGCCCGAGGAGATGGCGCCGGCCGCCTTCGAGCGGATGATGGCCGACCGGATGGTGCGCTACGGCGAAGTGGTCCGCAAGGCCAAGATCTCCGCGGATTGAGTGCGCGGGACTAGTGTCTCTTTAGGGC
The DNA here is from genome assembly GCF_044627735.1 of Cupriavidus sp. CuC1. Taxonomy (NCBI): domain Bacteria; kingdom Pseudomonadati; phylum Pseudomonadota; class Betaproteobacteria; order Burkholderiales; family Burkholderiaceae; genus Cupriavidus; species Cupriavidus sp. CuC1. Next base: position 3,473 of record NZ_JBIUHC010000007.1, read on the forward strand.
GGGGTTTTGATGCTTCTAGCTGCTGATGCAGAATAGCGTGAGTTGGCGATGTTTTAGCGCTTCTAGCTGCTGATGCAGAATAGCGTGAGTTGGCGATGTTTTAGCGCTTCTAGCTGCTGATGCAGAATAGCGTGAGTGGGGCAGTGTTTTAGCGCTTCTAGCTGCTGTCGCGGCTGTACGGTGTTGGCCGATTTAGAACGTGTGAGATGTCACTTTTCTTTACTCGTAAAGAAAAGTAACCAAAAGAAAGCGATCCTTGCAGGAGGCTGGCGTGGCGTCATTGGGAATCCCAATGGTTTCGTCGTCAGGCCCCGGGTTTTAATTAACTCGTGCCGTTACCGGTTTAGATCACCACGACCCTGCCAATGCCCAGAGATTCGTGGTGGTCCCCCCGGTAGCGGTCACCACTTGCTTCAAGCCGTCTGTCGCTCGCGGCGCGGGCGGCCACGAAGTTGCAGGCGTCCCGTTTTCGTGGTGGGCGCGGTGGCACCGAGGAATAAATCCGATGGCATCACCACCGCGCCCACCCCACCACGAAACCATCACGGTGTGATATATCGTGGCGCTTTGCGCCGGTACCGGCAGATGGGTGAATAGGCAAGGATGCCGCTACCGGGGGCCTCACCACGAAACCAGCGTCATTAACAGGATCGTGGCCATTTAAACCGGTAACGGCACGAGTGAATTAAAACCCGGGGCCTGACGACGAAACCATTGGGGTCCCCAATGACGCCACGCCAGCCTCCTGCAAGGATCGCTTTCTTTTGGTTACTTTTCTTTACGAGTAAAGAAAAGTGACATCTCACACGTTCTAAATCGGCCAACACCGTACAGCCGCGCCAGCAGCTAGAAGCGCTAAAACACCGCCAACTCACGCTATTCTGCATCAGCAGCTAGAAGCATGAAAACCCCGCCCAGCAAGCGCCAAAACCCACGTCAGCGGGCCACAAGCAATACACATCGCACACTTCCCCCAACCCACAATTCCTCCTCCAAGCTCAACAGCCTTCGCGAACGAGTCAGCGGAACGGGACACTAGGGCTTGACGGTGGCCGGCCCGCCCTTCTCACTCATGCCACCCGTTGCAGTCGCCCCGCCCGCGCGCAGCATGTCGATGACGAGCTGCATGGCGGGCGTGGGCGGGCGGCTCTTGCGCAGCACCAGCCCGTAAGGCGCGAGCCGGCCGTGCAAGGCGACCGGCAGCGTGGCGAGCATGTTCAAGTCCTCGTAGTAACGGGCCACCGAAGTGGGCAACACCGCCAGCATGTCGGACTCGCGCAGCACCGACAGCGTGGTGAGGATCGACGAGGTCTCCACGGTGCTCACCGGCGGCGGCACGCGGTTCTCGCGGAAGGTCTGGTCGATGATCTGGCGCATCGGGCTGGGATGCGGCTGGATGATCCACGCGTACTCCGTCAGCGCGGCCAGCTTCAGCTTGCCGCGCTCCGCCGCCGGATGCCCCACGCGGGTGACGATCGACAGCGCCTCTTCCCCCAGCGTCTCGAACGACAACTCCTGCGCCGGCCAGCCGTCGGGAATGCGGCCCAGCACGATATCGATCTGGTCCTGCTGCAGCGCGTGCACCAGCACGTCGCTGGTATCGATCTGCACGATGATGTGCAAGCGCGGATGCGCTTGCTTGAGCTTGACGATCACGTGGGTGAGCAGGTCCGGCGCCGGCGCCATCACCGCGCCCACGCGCACCTTGCCCACGTCGCCGGCCTGGATCGCGACGAGTTCCTCGCGCAGTTCATCCATGTCGGCAAAGACCACCCGGGCGTAACGCATCACCGCCTTGCCCGACACCGTCGGGTCCAGCCCACGCGCGTGGCGCGTAAAAAGCGATACGCCGAGCACGTCTTCCAGTTCCTGCAAGGACTTGGTGGCGGCCGGCTGGGTCAGGGCCAGCCCTTCGGCCGCCTGGCGCAGCGAGGGCGACTCCGATAGCGCCAGCATCAGTTGCAGGTGCCGCATGCGCAGGCGCTTGCGGATGGATGCGCTGGATGGGATGGTCACCGCGATAATCTCCGAGAATAGGCGGATGGCAATATCCGCTTTTTTGCTTATCGCGGATTCTCGCACAGGGCGGGCGGCAGCCAGAACGATTTGCCGCGCCAGGCGCCTGCCGCACTTCCCGCAGCCTGCCGCGCCGGGCCCAAGGCGCGTTCGGGGCTGTTTCGCTGCATTTCAACGCATTTGACGTCAGATTCCGGTCGTGCCGAGGGCATTTCGGGCATACTGGACGACTCCCTCCTATTGCGAAGCCGCCGTTGTGGCTTCCCCCCTCGATGCCCGGCTACCAAACCAAGCAAGAGAGCATCGCCGTGACGGGCGTCGCCGACCTGGTCATTCGCTCGTTGCTGGACAAACAGCAGTACTCCGATCCCCTCGGCGAGGCCGAACGCATGGGCATTTCTTCCGCCATGTGGCCGCTGTTCGGGCTGCTGTGGCCGTCCGGCGCGCACCTGGCAGCGCGCATGGCGCTGCGGCCGGTGGACGCCACCGAGCGGGTGCTGGAAATCGGCTGCGGGCTGGGGCTGGCCAGCCTGGTGGGGCACCGCCGGGGCGCCGATGTGACCGCCAGCGACTGCCATCCGATGGCCGCCGCCTTCCTTGCGGAGAACGTACGCTTGAATGGCCTGGCGCCGATGAAGTACCGGCACGGGCACTGGAGCGCCGCGGAACATGAGCACGACGCCCCCGAAGGCGCCAGCCTGGCCCCCGCCGACGTCCACGGACACTTCGACCTGATCATCGGCAGCGACCTGCTCTATGAGCGCGACGCCAACGCCAACCTCGCCCACTTTATCGGGCGCCACGCCAGCCCCACGGTCGAGATCTGGATCATCGATCCCGACCGCGGCAACCGGCCCGCCTTCAACCGGCAGATGGCCGAGCAGGGTTTCGCGATGCGCGAGGAAAAACTCGACCGCGTGGCCGCGCCCGGCATCGATGCCTACAAGGGCCGCCTTCTGGTCTACCGCTGGGCCATGGCACTGCCGCCGACGCCTGGCCTGCCCCTGCAGTAGGTCCGCAACGCCCCGCACAAGGTTCCGATAGTCACGCCTCTCGCACACCACTGGCGTCCAGCGCTTCGCGCACGGCTTCAATCCCGTCGGCATCGAGGTCGCGCAGCGGATGCCGCACATGGCCACCGCGCCAGCCGCGCAGATTCATGGCAGCCTTGGTGGACTGAGGCTGGCCCAGTCTGCGGGCGACCTCCCGCATCGGGTACCAGCGGCGGTGCAGGCCGCCGGCGTCCGTGGCGTTGCCAATGCGCACCGCATCGTAGGTAGCCTTGACCAACTCAGGCAGCGCGCAACTGTTGGTCGAGCTGACGCCGTCGAAACCGAGCACCAGGGGCCCAAGCATGACGAGGTCGGAAGCGGCCAGTACGCGAATGCGGCCGCTGACGCGCCCGACAAGCTGATCGACCGTGGTCGGATTGAGATCCCCCTGCTTGAGTGCGACCACTTGCGGCACATCGCACAGGCGCTCAATCAGCGGCACCGATAGCGTGATACCGACGCCCGGCGCGTTATAGATCATCACGCCGGTCCTGGACAGCGGTGCCACCTCTTCAAAAAACCCCACGATCTGGTTATCGGTGACTTCCGACACGAACGGCGGCATCAGCATGGGCAATCCGCCCAGTTCGCCAGCCAGCGAGGTCAGCGCCTTCACCACGCGAACGTCGGCATGCGCGGTGCATAGCAGCACGGGCACGCGATCGTTCACCACGTCCATGGCGTGGCGGAAGAGCGCTGCGCGCTCGGCGGTATCCATGGCCGGGAATTCGCCGTAGGTGCCGCCAATCAGGAGGCCGTCGTAGCCCAGGCCCAGCATGCGCTCGATGTTCTCCGTCAGCGCAGGGAAGTCCAGGCTGCCATCCGCCGCGAAGGGCGTCACTGCGATATTGAACAGGCCGCGGGCGCGGGCCAGCGATTCATCTTGAGATTTCATAATGCCTCGGGTCAACCTTGTTACGTTTGCGGTGGGGAAAAGGTAAGCGGGCCGAGCTGGGAATCGGCTGGAATACGAACAGGATCAGAAATCGAGCTGGCTAATCGGGCGAATGCGCACGCCATCGCCTTCCAGCGCAGCGCGCACCGCCCTGGCAATGGCAACCCCCTGCGGATTGTCGCCATGCACGCAGATGGTGTGGACCCGCATGTCGACCTTGCGGCCGCCAACCGTATGAATCGCCTGCTCCCGAACCATCTGCAAGGCACGCGCGGCCGCAACGGCCGGGTCGTGAATGACCGCGCCCGGCTGGTTCCGCGGCAGCGTCAGGCCGTTGTCGCCATAGAGCCGGTCAGCAAAGACCTCGCAGGCCATGCGGATGCCGCCGCGCCGCGCCGCACGCTCGGTTTCATTGTGCGGCGTGCAGACCAGCACGAGATCCCGGTCAAGGGCGCGCATGGCGCCGATGAGTGCGTCGGATAGCTCAGGGCTTTCGAAGGCCATCGTGGCGAGGGCGCCATGGAGCTTGACGTGCGTCACGCGATGGCCCACGGCCTGCGCCATCCCCTGCAGCGCGGCAATCTGGTAGATCAGCATCTTCTCGATGCCGGCGGGACTGTCCCCGACGATCTTGCGCCGGCCAAAACCGTACAGATCGTTAAAGCCAGGGTGCGCACCAACATCGACGCCTCGCGACAGTGCCTGGGCCGCGGTCTGGTGCATGACGACGGGATCGCCGCCATGAAAGCCGCAGGCCACGTTGGCCGACGTGACGATGGCCAGCATGGCGCCGTCGTCCCCTATTTCATAAGGGCCGAAGCTCTCGCCCAGGTCTGAATTCAGATCGACTTCCTGCACTTTCATTCTCCGAAACGCCACTCGGCGCCGCTTGGTATACCACTGGCACGCAAAATGCATGCCATTTGCCGGGCAGCAGAATCCTGATGGCCGCATCCCCAAAATCGGGCGTTTCAACTGGAGAAAGCATGACAAGCAAGTTGCAGAAAATGGTTAGTACCGTGGCGGCTGCCGCGGCCTTGCTGGCAGGTGCAGCCCACGCAGCGGAGCTGAACTTCGCGAGCTGGGGCGGCGCCTACCAGGGCGCGATCCGCGAGGCCTGGTTGAAACCGTTCGCCAAGGACTCCGGGGTCAAGGTAACGGAAGACACCGATCCGCAAGTCGCGAAGATCCGCGCCATGATCGACACCAAGACGGTGAACTGGGATGTGGTGACGGAGAACAGCGCGCGCCTTACGCGCGGCATCAAGCTGGGTGTGTTCGAGAAGATCACGCCCGAGATGGTGGACCAGAAGCACGTGATCCGCGGCGCGCGCAATGACTATGGCGTGCCGTCCGAGATTTTCTCGACCGTGGTGGGCTTTTCGTCCAAGACGTTCCCCACCGGCAAGCCCCAGCCATCCACCTTCGCGGATTTCTGGGACGTGGCGAAATTCCCGGGCAAGCGCACGCTGCAGGACGATCCGGCCACCGTCATCGAGGCCGCGCTGATCGCCGACGGCGTTGCGCCCGCCGACGTCTACAAGGTGCTCGCCACGCCCGCTGGCGTGGACCGCGCCATGAAGCAGATCGAGAAGATCAAGCCAAGCGTCGCCATGTGGTGGAAGAACGGCGCCGAACCGGTCAACGCGCTAGGCAGCGGCGAGGTCGTCATGGCGCTGGGCTGGAACGGCCGCTTCCAGGCCGGCATCGATTCCGGGCTGCCGATCCAGATGGGTTGGGGCAACGCGGTGGCGCAGGTTGGCTACTTCGCCCTGGTCAAGGGTGCGCCTCATCGCGACGAAGCCCTGAAGCTGCTGAACTACATCATCCAGCCGAAGAACCAGGCCGAATTCAGCAAGCACATCGCCTACGGCCCAACCACCGAAGCCGCCCTTGCCCTGATCGACGAGGCCCGAAAGCAGCGCCTGCCTTCCACGCCCGAACGGCTGAAGAGCGCGTTGTTCCTCGATTCCGAGTTCTGGGAAAAGCAGGGGCCGGCCATCGTCGAGCGCTACAACCAGATCCGCGCACGTTGATTCGTACCGCCGCGAGGTAACTGCATCATGACAGGCACCGCCCTTCCCCTTCCTCCTGCCGCGACCGCACCCGCCGCGAGGCAGGCACGCCGCCGCCCGAGCCGCGCGGCGGTGCTCGCTGCCTTGCCGTTGCTGCTCTTCCTGCTGTGCTTCTTTGTCGGGCCCATCGCGGGCCTGCTCAAGGAAGGCTTCTATCAGGACGGCGTGGCCACGCTGGCCAACTACCGCCACCTGATCGACACGCCCATCTACCGGATCGTGCTGGGCAACACGTTCACCATCGCCGCGGCGGTGACGCTGTCCTGCGTGCTGATGAGCTACCCGCTCGCCTACCTGATGGCCAGCGTGCGGCCCAATGTGGCCAGGCTGCTGTTCTTCGCGGTGCTGCTGCCGTTCTGGTCGAGCGCGCTGGTGCGCACCTCTGCCTGGATCGCGCTGCTGGGCAAGAACGGGCCGCTCAACGCCCTCCTGACCGGCAGCGGCATTCTCGACCAGCCGATGGCCTTCCTCTACAACTTCACCGGCGTGATGATCGGCATGACCCATGTGCTGATGCCCTTCGTGGTGCTGCCGCTCTATGCCTCGTTCCGCTCGCTGGACCACACCCTGGTGCAGGCAGCGCAGAGTCTCGGCGCGGGATCGGTGAGCATCTTCAGCCGCGTGGTGCTGCCGCTGACCAGCCCCGGGGTGGTGGCGGGGGGCATCATCGTCTTCATGAATGCGGTGGGCTACTACATCACGCCCTCGCTCATGGGTGGCCCGGCCCAGCGCATGGTGGCCGAGCTGATTTCCTACAACATCACCGAGGAGCTGAACTGGGGCCTGGCCGCGGCGTTGGCCGCCGTGCTGCTGCTCACCGTGCTGGCGTCGCTGTGGCTCTTCAATCGCCTGTTCGGCCTGGACAAGCTGATCGCCGGTTCGGCCGGCAAGGGCAGCAGCACGGCGGGCACGGGGCGCACCCCGGGCGGGCGGCTCGCCGTGGCCGCCGGCATCGCCTGCGCCGTGTTCCTGGTGTTGCCGATCGTCATCGTGATCCCGATGAGCTTCGGCACCACCGATTTCCCGGTGTTCCCGCCGCCGCAGTATGGGCTGCGCTGGTACGCCAGCTTCTTCGACGACGCCAAATGGCTCGATGCCCTCTGGTCGAGCCTGCGCGTGGGCGCGACCGTCACGGTGCTAGCCACCCTGCTTGGCACCGCCGCGGCGCTGGGCGTGCACAAGATGGCGTCGGCACGCAAGGGCTGGCTCGATGCCCTGTTCGTCGTGCCGATGTCGGTGCCGGCGATCATCACCGCGGTGTCGCTCTACTACCTGCTGGCACCGCTAGGCTGGGTGGCCAACTCGCTGGCCATCGTCATCGGCCACACCGTGCTGGCCACGCCCTACGTCTACATCACGGTGCGCGCCGCGCTGCGCAGTTTCGATCCCAGCCTGGAACTGGCGGCGCTGAGCCTGGGCGCCTCGTGGCCGGCCATGTTCCGGCTGGTGATGCTGCCGGCGCTGCTGCCCAGCCTCGTCGGCGGCGCGGTGTTCGCCTTCGTGACCTCGTTTGACGATGTCGTGATGGCGCTGTTCCTCACCACCATCCGTAACCGCACCCTGCCCAAGCTGATGTATGAGGGCCTGGCGCACGATTTCGATCCAACGGTGATCTCCGCGTCCTGCGTGCTGATTGCCGCCACCGCGCTCATCCTGATGACCAACCAGTTGCTGGGAAAGAAGAAAGGAGCATGACGATGCAAGCCACCCTCTCGCCAACCGCGCCCCCGCCTTTTGCGGCGCCGCCGGTGCTGCAGCTCTCCGAGCGCCCCGAGGCCCAGGGCAAGGACATCTCGGTGCGCGCCGTGCGCAAGTCCTATGGCAGCGCGCTCGCGCTGCCGGATGTCTCGCTATCGGTGGCACGCGGCGAATTCTGTACCCTGCTTGGCGCCTCGGGCTCGGGCAAGACCACGCTGCTGAAGATCATCGCCGGCTTCGAAGCGCCCGACACCGGCAGCGTGCATATCGCCGGCCGCGACGTCACCCACACGCCGATCGCCGAACGCAATATCGGCATGGTGTTCCAGAACTACGCGCTGTTCCCCCATATGTCGGTGTTCGAGAACGTGGCCTTTGCGCTGCGCATGCGACGCCTCAACCACGACGACATCAAGCGGCGCGTCGGCGAAGCGCTCGAACTGGTGAGCCTGCAGGCCCTGGCAGCGCGCCTGCCGCGCGAGCTCTCGGGCGGGCAGCAGCAGCGCGTCGCGCTGGCCCGCGCGCTGGTCTTCATGCCGGACGTGCTGCTGATGGACGAACCGCTTGGCGCGCTTGACAAGAACCTGCGGCAGGCGATCCAGCTGCAGCTCAAGAAGCTGCACCACGACCTCGGCCTGACGGTGGTCTTCGTCACCCACGACCAGGAGGAAGCCATGAACCTGTCGGACCGCATCGTCATCCTGGACCAGGGCCGCATCGTGCAAGCGGGCGCGCCCGCGGCACTGTACCGCTCGCCCGACACGCCGTTCGTCGCGGGCTTCCTCGGCGAATGCAACTTTCTCGAAGAACCCGCCCGCGTGCTCGGCATCAGGCCGGAGAACGTGCGCGTTGGCGCGCAGCTTGGCGCGTCGGACGTACGGCACGAGGGCCGCGTGGTGGCGTCGACCTTCTGCGGGCTGCACTGGAAGGTATTCATCGCCTGGCGGGACACAACCATCGTTGCCTATGCGGCTGCCGGCGTCGCCGGTAGCGATCACGAGCCCGGGCGGCTCGTGGCCTGGGGGTTCAACCCCGGCGACGCCATGGCGTTCGCCACCCAATGAAGGCCGGTGGGCACCAGCAGCGCGACACGATATTCACTACCGCACCAACATGAAAACACTGACAAAGATCGAGACCGACCACGGCGCTACCGCAAGCGAGCCGGAAGACATCGCGCTGATCCCAACCACGCCCGCCGGGGACATCCCGGACCTGGCGGGCGATGCCTACAACACGCTGCTTGAGATGATCCAGCTGGGCCGCCTGCGCACCGAGATGCCGCTGCAGGAGCGCGCGCTGGCGGCAACGCTGGGCATCTCGCGCACGCCGCTGCGCGAAGCCATGAGCCGGCTCATCGGCGGCGGCTTTGCCGTGCGCACGCCGCGCGGGCAGCTCATGATCAAGGAGCCCACCCTGCGCCAGTACCTGGAGATCCTGCAAATGCGGGGCCTGCTGGAAAGCGAAGCAGCCGCCCAGGCCGCGACCCGGATGGACCCCAAGCATGCGCAATACGTCATCGCCCAGGTGGAAGCGCATCTGCTGGCGCGCAACACCACCAAGGACGAGAACCACAGGATCGATAACCTGCTGCACGACACCGTCGCCACGGCCAGCGGCAACCAGATGCTGGCGCAGACGATCCATGACCTGCGCATCAAGGCCAGATGCTTCGACCAGAACGGCGCACCCGAGCGTTTCGAGCCCTGCGCACGCGAGCATATCGCCATCCTGCAGGCCATTGCCGAGCGCAACCCCGATGCGGCGCGCGCCGCCATGAGCCTGCACCTCGCCAACGCACGCGCTGGCCTGGTAGCGCGCCATACAAACTTGTGACTTCGTGTGTCCATCAACGCGTCGATCAATACGTCCATCAACACGTCCATCAACCAGCAGATTCATCCATGACAAGTACATCGCGCATTGACGAAAGCGCAAAGGGCGTCTTCATCATCTCCGCGACCCCCTTCACGGAACAGGGGGCGCTCGACCTGGAGAGCACCGACAGCCTGGTCGATTTCTACCTCGGCAAGAAGGTCTCTGGCATGACCATCCTCGGCATGATGGGCGAAGCGCCCAAGCTGTCGGAGGAGGAGTCCATGATCTTCGTGCGCCGCGTCCTCGAGCGGGTCGATGGCCGGGTGCCGGTGATCGTCGGGGTGAGCCACGCGTCGAATCAGCATGTGGAGCGCCTGGCGAAGACCTCGATGGCACTCGGCGCGGCCGGGGTCATGCTGGCGCCAGTGGCAAACCTCAGGACCGACCACCAGGTCTATGGCTATTACGCCGCCATTGCGCGCCTGCTTGGCCCGGACGTACCGATCTGCCTGCAGGATTTCCCCCAGGCCACCGGCGTCTACACCTCGGTCGACACCGTTCTGCGGATGGTGCGGGAATTCCCGCAGGTGGTGATGTTCAAGCACGAGGAGCTGCCCGGCCTGCGCAAGCTCTCGCAGATCCGTGCCGGGAGCGAGGCGCAAGGCCTGCGCCGCATCAGCATCCTGGCCGGCAATGGCGGTCTGTTCCTGCCCCAGGAGATGCTGCGGGGCGCGGACGGCGCGATGACCGGCTTCGCCTACCCTGAGATGCTGGTCCAGGTCTGCGACCTTTTCGCCCAGGGTAAGGCCGCTGAAGCCGAAGACCTGTTCAACCTGTACCTGCCGCTGCTGCGCCATGAGTTCCAGTACGGCATCGGCCTGGCACTGCGCAAGGAAACCCTGCGCCGGCGCGGCGCGATTGCCAGTGCCGCGGTGCGCAAGCCCGGGCCGGTGCTGGATGCAACTGACCTTGCGGAGCTGGAGCGGCTGATTGGCCGCCTGGAAGCGAGTTTGGCGAGCACCGGCCAGGCTGGTCACTGACGCCCGGGGAAACAGCATGACTTTCGACTTCTGCATCAGCGGCGCATCGATCGTGGACGGCAGCGGCAGACCCGCCTTCGTTGGCGACGTTGGCGTAAAGGACGGGAAGATCGCCGCCGTGGGCGAGCTTGCCCACGCCAGCGCGGTGGAACGCATCGATGGCCGTGGCCGGGTTGTCGCGCCGGGCTTCATCGACGTCCATACGCACGACGACCGCGCCCTGCTGATGCCGGGCGCGATGACGGCAAAGCTGTCCCAGGGCGTGACAACCGTCGTCACCGGCAACTGCGGACTCAGCCTGGCGCCTGCGCGGCCGGGAACCGCCATACCGCCTCCGCTGGACCTGATCGCCACGCCGGAATGGCTCCGCTTTCCGGCCTTCGGCGACTACCTCCGCGCCCTGGATGCGAGCGGGACCGCGGTCAACGCCGTCTGCCTTGTGGGCCACCTGACGTTGCGGGCCAGCGTCATGGACAACCTGGAACGCCCGGCCACCCCGGCCGAATGCGATGCCATGCAGCGCCTGCTGGCCGACGCGCTCGATGCAGGTGCCTGGGGCATGTCCACCGGCACCTTCTATCCGCCCGCGCGGCTTGCCACCACCGACGAGATCGTCGCGGTAGGCGAGCCCCTGCGGGCCCATGGCGCGCTCTATGCCACCCATATGCGCAACGAAGCCGAGAAAATCATCGATGCGCTGGATGAAACCTTCGAGATAGGCAGGCGGCTTGGCGTACGCGTACTGATCTCGCACCACAAGCTGGCGGGCATCGCCAATCACGGGCGCTCCGCCGAGACGCTGAAGCACATCGCAGCCGCGATGCAAACGCAGCCGGTATCGCTTGATTGCTACCCCTACAACGCGTCTTCCACCGTACTGCGGCCGGAGTTCGTGGCGCGCGCCGCCGCCGTGATGGTCAGCTGGTCCACGCCGCATCCGGAGCATGCCGGCAGGCTGCTCGCCGATATCGCGCGCGCGATGGGCTGCGACGATGAACAAGCCGCCGCACGCCTGGCACCGGCCGGCGCCGTCTACTTCATGATGGACGAGGCCGACGTGCGCCGCATCCTCGCCTTCCCCAAGGCCATGATCGGCTCGGACGGCATGCCGCACGACGAGCATCCCCACCCGCGCCTGTGGGGGACGTTTCCCCGTGTGCTGGGCCACTACTCGCGCGAGGAACGGCTTTTCCCGCTGGTAACGGCAATCCACAAGATGAGCGGCCTCACCGCCCGCGAGCTCGGCATCGCCGAGCGCGGCCATATCGCCGTCGGCCAGGCGGCCGATCTTGTGCTGTTCGACCCCGACACGGTCGGGGATCGCGCGACCTTCGCCAAGCCGGCCACGCTATCGGCGGGTATCGAGAGCGTCTGGGTCAACGGACGGCTGGCTTTCGCAAAAGGAGAAGTGCGCGACGATCGCGCAGGACGTGTATTGACCAGGACACCCAGGACACCATCACAGGCCGTGCAAGCGTAGCGTATTGCTTGCACTCCATTGGCATACCAATGGCACACAAGCCTCATATCAACCACCAACGCAATGCCATGGGCGATCGACCGATGCCCATGGGCGCGTACAGGAAAGCAGCGCAAGCCATGTCTGTTCTTAGCTTAGATACCCGCCTGGCGGCCCGCCTGAGCGCCGCGCGGCCGTCGGCCACGGGTGCGGTTGCCGAAGCCGCCCGCCTCATGGTGGCGCAAGGCCGCGCAGTCATCAGCCTGGCCGAGGGGGAACTCGACTTCGATACGCCCGCGCACATCCGGCAGGCTGCCGTCGCCGGCATCATGGACGGGCATACGCGCTACACAAACGTGGCAGGCACGCCCCAACTCAGGGCCGCGATCGTGCGCAAGTTCGTGCGTGACAATGCCCTGCACTACGACGAGAGCGAGGTCATTGCCGCGACGGGCGCAAAGCAGATTCTCTTCAATGCCTTGCTGGCCACCGTCAACGACGGGGACGAGGCCATTGTCGTGGCGCCCTACTGGGTGTCCTACTCCGAGATGGTGCGCATTGCCGGGGGCACGCCGGTGGTGGTGACGCCGGCGGCCGAAGACGGCTTCAAGCTGACGCCGGACGCACTCGCCGCCGCCATCACGCCCAGGACACGCTGGCTGATGCTGAACTCGCCCTGCAACCCTTCCGGATCGCTCTACTCCGCCGACGAACTGTGTGGGCTGGCGGACGTGCTGCGCGCGCATCCCCGCGTGCTGGTGATGTCCGACGACATCTACGAAAAGATCGTGTTCGAAGGCGAGTTCTTCTCCTTCGCGCAGGCGGCACCGGACATGAAGGCGCGCACGCTCACCATCAATGGCGTCTCCAAGGCGTACGCCATGACGGGGTGGCGGCTGGGCTATGCCGGCGGCCCGCTGTGGCTGGTCAAAGCGCTGGAGATGTTGCAATCCCAAAGCACCAGCAACCCCAGCTCGGTTAGCCAGGCCGCCGCCATCGCCGCGCTCGACGGGCCGCAGGATTTCCTGGAGGAATGGATGGTGCGCCTGCGCTGGCGCCGGGACCTTGCCATCGATCTGCTCTCGGGGGCGGCACCGCTGTTGACCATGCGCACGCCACCCGCGGCCTTCTACCTCTATGCGGATTGCAGCAGGACGATTGGCATGCGCACGCCGGGCGGCAACCTCATCGAAAGCGACCTCGACCTGGCGCGCTACCTGCTGGAGGAAGCGGGTGTCGCGGTCGTGCCTGGCACGGCATTCGGCCTGGCGCCGTACCAGCGGTTTGCCTATGCGGTTTCCGATGACCGGCTGCGCATGGCATGCGAGCAGATCGTCCGGGCCTGCTGCAGGCTGTCCAGGCCATGAAAGCAGCAGACATGGATGCACCGGCGCATACCGGGAGCGCAGCGCAGCCCGGGCCTGCGCACCAGCACCTGCGCGACGGATGGCTCATCGAGCCCGCCGGCGACCGCTGCCTGTTGATCCGCCTCGGCAACCGGGTCGATGCCGAAGTCAGCCAGACCGTGCACGCGGTGACGGCATGGCTGTCCAGCCGCGCCCTGCCCGGGGTCATCGACGTGGTGCCCGCGTTCACCACGGTGGCCGTCCACTACCTGCCCGCGCAGTTGCCACGCGGCAAGGGCTCCGCCTCCCAGTCCCTGAGCGCGGCCATAGACCGGCTCCTGTCACAAGGCGTGCCCAGGATCGCCGGCTCCGGGCGCCTGGTGGAAATTCCCGTGTGCTACGGCGGCGAGTACGGCCCCGACCTGGACGGCGTCGCGCACAAATGCGGAATCTCCGCCAGTGAGGTCATCCGCCTGCATACCGCTGCGCCCCTCGTCCTCTATACGTTCTTCTTCGCGCCAGGCACCCCGTTCGCCGGACCGCTGGATACCAGGCTACAGGTGCCACGGCGCGCAGTGCCGCGCACCCGTGTGCCGGCCGGGTCCGTGGCGATCGCCAACGGGATCTCCTCCATCTACCCGACTGAATCCCCCGGCGGGTGGAACCTCATCGGCCGTACGCCTTGGACCTTGTTCGACATCCGCAAGAGCCCGCCGACGCGCCTGCAGATCGGCGACCGCTTGCAATTCATGCCGATCACGCCGCGCGAGTTCGAAGCGCTGCTGGAGCCGCACCAATGAACCATATGCTGGTTGACAAGCCCGGGGTGTTTTCCCTCCTCCAGGACACGGGGCGCAACGGCTACCAGCGCTATGGCGTACCGGTCAATGGGCCGATGGACGAGTGGGCGCACCGCGTCGCCAATGCCCTGGTAGGCAATGGCGAGGAGGCCGCTACCCTCGAGTGCACGCTGAAGGGGCCCAGCGTCAGCTTCTCCCGCAACACCCTGATCGCCCTGAGCGGCGCGGATATGCGGGTCACCGCGGGCGGCGCGCAGATACCGATGCACTGTGCCGTCATGCTGCGCCACGGCGTACGCCTGGAGTTCGGCGAGCGCAGGTCGGGTGCCCGCTCGTATCTCGCGGTGCGGGGTGGATTCGATGCCCCGCTCGTGCTGGGCAGCCGCAGCACCTACGTGCGCGGCAGCTTCGGCGGCTTCGAAGGCCGCGCGTTGCGCCGCGGCGACCGGGTGCCGGTGGCATCGCCAAGGAGGGAAGTTCTCGAACTCGAACGCATGATGATCCAGAGTGGCATGCCCTTCGTCGCCGCAGCGGCGCCGGACACCACACCACCGCCATCCGCCACGCAGGCGCTGCGCTTCGTACCTGGCCCGCAGTGGCAGTCCTTCACCAGCCAGGCGCAGCGCGACTTCGAATCCGAGTGCTTCCGGGTTTCAGCGCAATCCGACCGCATGGGCTACCGGCTGGAAGGCCCCGAGCTGAGGTTGGAGCAGCCACTGGAAATGATCTCCGAAGTCGTGACCTTCGGCACCGTCCAAGTGCCACCGGGCGGTAGTCCCATCGTGCTGATGGCCGACCGCCAGAGCGCCGGCGGCTATCCGAAGCTGGCCTATGTCGCCAGTGCCGACCTGCCCTCGCTGGCGCAGGCCCTGCCAGGCGATGCGCTGCGCTTCCAGGCCATCACCCAAGCCGAGGCAGAGGCACTCTGCCTGGAAGTCGAAGATCGCTTTGCCCGCGTCAGGGTGCTGGCCGCAAAGGCGCTCGGCCTCCCCGTCCAATAACGCAAAAGGAATCCATCATGCCGTTCATCGATATCAACTGCGATATGGGCGAGAGCTTCGGGCCCTGGGTCATGGGCAACGACCGCGCGATCCTGCAGCATGTCACCTCCGCCAACATTGCCTGCGGATTCCATGCCGGGGATCCGGACACGATGCTCGAGACGGTCCGCGCTGCCGCGGCCGCCGGCGTGGCGGTTGGCGCGCATCCGGGACTCCCCGATCTGCAGGGCTTCGGCCGCCGCGCCATGGCCATGACGCCAGGCGAGGTCTATGCCCTCATCGTCTATCAGGTGGGGGCCATGCTGGGCGTCACCCGCGCGGTAGGGGTCCCCCTGCACCACGTGAAGACACACGGCGCGCTCTACAACATGACCGCGCGCGACCCGGCGCTTGCCCAGGCGGTAGCGCAGGCCGTGCACGACATCGATCCCAAGCTGATGGTCTACGTCGCCAACGCCAACATGGCGAGCGCCGCCCGCGCGATGGGCCTGCGCGTGGCCTTCGAGGTCTATGCGGACCGCAGCTACCAGGACGACGGCACGCTGACGCCGCGCTCCGAGCCGCGCGCGATGATCGAAGACGTGGCGGAATCGATCGCGCAGGTCAAGCGCATGGTGACCGATGGCAGCGTGATCTCGCTCGCAGGCAAGACCGTTCCCATCGCAGCCGACACGCTCTGCATCCATGGCGACCAGCCCGGCGCGGCGGTGTTCGCGGCGCGTATCCGCGCCGCGCTCGATGCCGATGGCATCGGCGTGCGGCCCGTCTGACGTATTCCGCCACCGACGCACGAAGCGCTCACGAAACGCTCACGCAACGCGCCCCATTCCGACCGACCCTCCCCAAACCAAGGTGATCCTCATGTCTTCCAAGCTGACTCCGCCCTCCAAGCGCATGCTCAACCTCGCAGCGTGCGCCGTTGCGCTGGCGCTCGGCACGCTCGCCGGCACCGACGCGCATGCGCAGACGCGCGGCGGCACGTTGCGCGCGATCGCGCAGCCCGAGCCACCGACGCTCATGCTTGGCCTCAATCAGCAAACGCCCACCCAATACGTGGCGGGCAAGATCTACGAGAGCCTGCTGACGTGGACGCCGGACATGAAGCCGAAACCGGGCCTGGCCAGGTCGTGGACCATTTCGCCCGACGGCAAGGTCTACACGTTCGAGTTGCAGCCGAACGTCAAGTGGCACGATGGCAAGCCGTTCTCGGCAGACGACGTCGTGTTCTCGGTCGACAAGTTCCTGCGCACGGTGCACCCGCGCGCGCGGGTCATCATCGAGCAGTTCGTGGACACCGTGAAGGCGCTCGGCCCAAACAAGGTGCAGATCACGCTCAAGGCGCCGTTTGCTCCGTTTCTGAAGGCCTTCGTCAGCGACAACATGCCGATCGTGCCCAAGCACATCTATGACGGCACCGACTATGCCAAGAACCCGGCCAACCAGACGCCAATCGGCACCGGCCCGTTCAAGTTCAAGGAGTGGAAGAAAGGCGCGTACATCATCCTCACGCGCAACCCGGATTACTGGCAGGCCGGCAAGCCTTACCTGGACGAGATCGTCTTCAACGTGATTCCCGATGCGGCCTCGCGCGCGGTGGCTTTCGAGCGCGGCGACGTTCAGGTGGTGAGTGCCGGTGACGTGGACAACGTGGAGGTGAAACGTCTCAAGGCGCTGCCGGGCGTGCAATACACGACGAAGGGCTGGGAGATGTTCTCCAAGCTGGCCTATATCCAGATGAACCAGCGCAAGCCGCCCTTCGACAACGTCAAGGTGCGCCAGGCTGTCATGGAGGCCATCAACCGCAAGTTCGTCGTGAACAACATCTTCTTCGGTCTGGGCAAGGTCGCCACCGGTCCGATTTCTTCCACTACGCCGTTCTACGATGCCAACGTTCCGGCCTACAACTTCGAACTGAAGAAAGCGCGTGCGCTGATCAAGGAGTCGGGTGTCGACCCCGCGAAGACGCCGATCAAGATCCTGTCGTATCCCTACGGCGCGACCTGGGACCGGCTTGGCGAGTACACGCGCCAGAGCCTCGAGCAGCTCGGCTTCAAGGTCGAGATGGAGTCGGCCGATGCGGGCACGTGGGCCAAGCGCGTCTCGGATTTCGATTTCGACCTGACCTTCAGCTTCACGTCGCAATATGGCGATCCGGCGCTGGGCGTCTCGCGTCTTTACCTGGCCCGCAACATGATCAAGGGCTCCGCATTCGTCAACAACCAGGGATACCGGAACGACGCGGTTGACGCGATGTGGGACAAGGCTGCCGCCGCAACGTCCAACGACGAGCGCCAGAAGCTGTACTCCAGCATCCAGAAGACACTCGTGGAGGAGGTGGCGAACGGGTACCTGTTCGAGATGGAAATCCCGACGCTCTACAACGCAAAGGTGCACAACCTGATCCAGACGGCGATCGGTCTTAATGACACGTTCGCCGATGCCTACATCGACAAGTAAGCACCCGTGCGCGGCGATGCGCCGGGCAAGTTGTACGGCGCATCGTTCCCCCTCGTTAACTTTCTTGGAATCTTTTCCGTGGATAAGGCACTGTCAGTGTTCGCGCGGCTCGGCAAGGCAGCCCTGGTCGTGCTGGGCGTCGTCGTCATCAACTTCCTGCTGATCCGCCTGGCACCCGGCGATCCGGCCGCCGTGCTGGCGGGAGAATCGGGGGCATCGGACCCCACCTACGTGGCACAGCTACGGCAAGAGTTCGGCCTCGACAAACCGGTCTATGTCCAACTGGCGAGCTACCTGAACGGCGTGGCGCACCTCGACCTGGGCTACTCGTACCGGGAACGCCTGCCGGTGCTCGACATCATCCTCGATCGCCTGCCCGCCACGCTGCTGCTGATGTCGTGCGCGTTTGTCTTCGCGCTTGTGTTCGGCGTGCTGTTCGGCGTGGTGGCCTCGCGCAGCCGCTATCAGGGCAAGCACCCATGGCTCGACAGCGTGCTGATGACGGGGTCGTTGCTGATCTACGCCACGCCGCAGTTCTGGCTGGCGCTGCTGGCCATCCTCTTCTTTTCGCTGCACCTCGGCTGGCTGCCGCCCTACGGCATGGAGACAGTCGGCGGCACTTTGACCGGCTGGGCGCGTGTGCGCGACGTTGCGCATCACCTTGTGCTGCCTACCGCGTCGCTCGGCTGCTTTTTCATGGCGGTCTACGCGCGGCTGACGCGCGCCTCCATGCTCGAAGTGCTTGGCATGGACTTCATCAAGACGGCACGCGCCAAGGGCGTTTCCGTGGGCGGGACCATCCGCCACCACGCGCTGCGCAATGCGTTGCTGCCGGTGGTGACGTTCGCGGGGATCCAGCTGGGGCAGATGGCTGGCGGCGCAGTGCTTACCGAGACCGTATTCGGATGGCCCGGCATCGGACGGCTGATGTTCGATGCGCTGCTCCAGCGCGACTATCAATTGCTGCTCGGCGTGTTCCTGGTGACGTCGACGATGGTGGTGGTCTTCAACCTGCTCACCGATCTCGCCTACCGGCTGATCGATCCACGCATCCAGCAAGCCTGAGGAGCCTCACATGTCCTTCCTGAAACGATTCGTCGCCAACCGCGGCGCGGCCGCCGGCCTCGCGCTGCTGCTGCTGGTGATACTGACGGGCATCCTTGCCTCGACGCTCTATGCAGATCCGCCGTGGATGATGGTGGCGCAGCCGCTGCTCGGCCCGTTCGCCGACGCAGCGTACCCGCTGGGCACCGATATGCTGGGCCGCGATATCGCGGCAGGCCTCGCCTATGGTGCGCGGGTGTCATTGATGATCGGCGTGATCTCCACGCTGGTGGCCGTCCTGATCGGCATCGTGGTGGGTGCCCTGGCGGGCTACCACGGCGGCCGCGTGGACGACGCCCTGATGCGGGGAACGGAGTTCTTCCAGACCATTCCGCAGCTGGCCATGGCACTCGTCCTGGTGGCGATCTTCAAGCCGTCGCTGTACTCGATCGTCGGGGCCATCTCCATGGTGTCGTGGCCACCGGTGGCGCGCCTGGTGCGATCCGAGTTCATGACGCTAAAGCAGCGGGAATTCGTGCAGGCCGCCATCGTGATCGGCCAGAAGCCGGCCCGGATCATTTTCACCCAGATCCTGCCCAATGCCGCGTCGCCGGTCATCGTGACGGCCTCGCTGATGACCGCGACGGCCATACTGACCGAATCGGCGTTGTCTTTCCTTGGGCTGGGCGACCGCAACCTGATGAGCTGGGGCTTCATGATCGGCGCCGCGCGCACGATGCTGCGCGAAGCGCCGTGGATGAGCCTCTGGCCCGGCCTCGCCATCATGGTGACGGTGCTGGCCATCAACCTGATCGGCGAGGGGCTCAACGACGCCCTCAACCCTCAACTGCGCAAACGGGGAGCATAACCGTGGCCATTGGCAATCCAGACCGGGGCACCGCCCTGCTCTCCATCCGCGGACTAAGTATCCCGCTTCCGGCAGGCGGCGACCGTGAATACGCGGTGCGCGATGTGTCGTTCGACATCCGCGCCGGCGAGATTGTTTGCATCGTCGGCGAATCAGGATCGGGCAAATCGATGAGCGCCAACGCCATCATGGGCTTGCTGCCCGGCTATCTGCATGCGCAGCAGGGGCAGATCCTGCTGCACGGCAAGGATCTGCTGGGCGTGGACGAGACGACGCTGCGCGGCATGCGCGGCAAGGACATGGCGATGATCTTCCAGGAGCCGCTGTCTGCGCTCAACCCGCTGCAGCCGGTGGGAGAGCAGATCGACGAGGTCATGCGCGTCCATGGCGCCTATCCCGGTCCGGCACGCGAGGCCCGTGTGCTGGAACTGCTCGACTTCGTCGGCTTGCCGGATCCGGCGGGTCTGTTCCATGCCTGGCCGTTCAGTCTTTCGGGTGGCCAGCGCCAGCGCGTGATGATCGCGATGGCGCTCGCGCTGGAGCCGGCGCTGCTGATCGCCGACGAGCCCACCACGGCGCTGGACGTCACCACGCAGGCGCAGATCCTCGCGCTGATCGCCCGCATCCAGCGTGAGAAGGGCATGGGCGTCATGTTCGTGACGCACGATTTTGGCGTCGTGGCCGATATCGCCGATCGTGTCGTCGTGATGGAGAAGGGCCTGCTGGTCGAGGAGGGTACGGCCGACCAGGTGCTGAACCGGCCCCGCCATCCCTACACGCAACGGCTGATCGCCAGCGTGCCGTCGCACCGGCCGGGCGATCGCGAAGGCAATGACCCGGCCGACGCAGCGAGCGGATATCCACTGCTGCGCGTCGAAGCGCTGCGCAAGACCTACGTCAGTCCGGGCGGGCTGTTCAAACGCAAGCGCGTGGTGGAAGCCGTCAAGGACGTGAGCTTCTCGGTCCGCGCCGGCAAGACGCTGGGTATCGTCGGCGAGTCGGGTTCCGGCAAGTCCACGATCGGCAAATGCCTGCTCAAGCTGACCGGAACCGACGGCGGCGGGATGTATTTCGATGGGCGCGACATCGCCCCGTTGAGCGAGCGGGAGTTCCGGCCGTTACGCCGCCACATCCAGATGATCTTCCAGGACCCGTTCGCCTCGCTCAATCCGCGCCATACGGTCGGGCGCATCCTCTGCGATGGTCCGCTCGCGTGCGGCGTGTCCCGGGAACAGGCGCTGGCGAGGGCGCGCGAGCTGTTGCAGCTCGTCGAGCTCGATGCCTCGGCATTTGACCGCTATCCGAGCCAGTTCTCCGGCGGCCAGCGCCAGCGCATCGGCATCGCGCGGGCGCTGGCGATGGAGCCGCGGCTGATCGTCGCCGACGAATCGGTGTCTGCGCTCGATGTCTCCGTGCAGGCGCAGGTGCTGCGGCTGCTTCGCGACGTGCAACGGCGCCTTGGCATCGCGCTGGTCTTCATTACCCACGATCTGCGCGTGGCGGCGCAGATTTGCGATGCGGTGCTGGTCATGCACCGGGGCACCGTGGTCGAACAGGGCAGCCCTGCCCAGATATTCGAGACGCCCCGGCATGCCTACACGCGCCAGCTCATCGACGCGATGCCGGGGCGTGACTGGGATCCGTCGCTTGCCAGGCAGGCGGCCGCGCGGGCCGAGGCGCAGGCAGACGCGATGGAGACCATCCGATGACCATCGCCGAACCGGATCTCGCCCTCGCCACCGCGCTGTTCGACCGCTTGCGCGAACAGGGTTTCGACGGCGTTGGCGTCACGCGAGACAGCTACGGCGCGGGCGAGCAGCGGGCGCACCAGCTTGTCGCCGACGCCGCCTGCGCGCTCGAACTGGAGGTGGCGACCGATGCGGCGCTCAATCTCTATCTGACATTGCCGGGCACGGATCGCGGCGCCGCAGCGGTCATGACGGGTTCGCATCTTGACTCGGTGCCGCGCGGCGGCAATTTCGACGGCGCCGCCGGGGTCGTCGCCGGTCTCGCCGTGCTGGCTGGCTGGCGCAAGGCGGGCTTTGCGCCGCGTCGCGACGTCACCGTGGCCGCAATCCGCGCCGAGGAGAGCGCTTGGTTTCCGGTCTCTTATGCCGGGAGCAAGGCCGCCTTTGGACTGCTGGAGCCGCAGGCGCTCGACAGTGTGCGTGCCGACACCGGCCGCAGCCTGGCCGACCATCTGCGTGAAGCGGGCGGGCGGCCGGACGAGGTCCGCGCGGGCCAGGCACATCTGCGCGCCGAGCGCATCGATTGTTTTGTCGAACTCCATATCGAGCAGGGACCGGTGCTGCTGGAGACGGGCGACGTCGTCGGCATCGTCACCGGCATCTGCGGCAGCCAGCGCTACCGGCATGCCCGCGTGCAGGGGGCCTATGCGCATTCCGGCGCGACGCCGCGCAGCCACCGGCAAGATGCCGTGGTAGCAACCGCGGCGCTGATCCACGCGCTGCAACAGGACTGGATCGCGCTGGAGGCGCAGGGGCATGAACTCACGCTGACGTTCGGCCGCTGCATGACCGACCCGAAGCAGGCCGATTTCAGCAAGGTCGCCGGCCTGGTCGAGTTCAGTGTCGACATGCGTTCCCGCTGCCGCGCCACGCTCGACCTGATGGATGCGCGGGTACATGCCGCCGCGGCAGGCATCGGCACGCAGTACCGGGTGCAGGTCGATCTCGGCGCCGCGTCGGCCAGTGCCGCGGCGCAGATGGACCCGTCGCTCCAGCACGCCCTGCTCTGTTCGGCGAGCCTGGGCGGCGTACGCGCGCGCGCCATGCCCAGCGGCGCGGGACATGACGCGGCGCTGTTTGCCGGCCAGGGCATACCGGCTGCGATGATCTTCGTGCGCAATGCCCATGGCAGCCACAACCCCAACGAGTCGATGGACCTCGCCGACTTCGCTGTCGCCACGCGGCTGCTGGCCGGCACGTTGGCAGCGCGCGCAGGCTAGGATGCCTGCAGCACGACCCGCATCGCAGTTCACAACTCAACCCATGCCTGATTCCCACGCAACGCCCATGCCAGTCTGCTTGATTACCCAGCCCATCCACCCCATCGGCGCGGAGCGCCTGCACGCCGCGGGCTTCGAGGTACGCCCGGGCCAGGCCGGTGACGAAGCCGCCCGCATCCGTGAAGTCGCCGGCGCCGACGCTGTGATCGTGCGCGAAGGCCTGACCGCCGCGATGATCGATGCCGCACCGCGGCTCGCGGTCATCAGCAATCATGGTACCGGCACCGACAAGATCGCGGTCGCACACGCGCATGAACTGGGCATCCCGGTGGTGTCCACGCCCGACGCCAATATCGGCGCCGTGGCCGAACACACGCTGATGCTGATGCTCGCGGTCGCGCGCCGGGCGCCGCTGGCCGACGCAGCCACGCGGCAGTCCGACTGGGGCTACCGCTACGCGGCACCGATGCTCTCGCTCCATGGCAAGACCCTCGGCGTGATCGGCTTCGGCCGCACGGGGCGCCTGGTCTGCGACATGGCGCGCGCGGGGCTCGGCATGCGCGTGCTGGTGTGGTCGCCCAGCGTGCAGGCGTGCGAGGTCGAAGCGCACGGCGCTACGCGGGTATCGACGCTGCCCGAACTGCTTACGGCGTCCGACGTCGTCTCGCTGCACCGCCCGCTGCGTGCCGACACGCGCCACACCCTCGACGCGAACGCGTTGCGCAGCATGAAGCCGCGCGCCATCGTCATCAATACATCGCGCGGCGGGCTGATCGACGAAGCCGCGCTGGCCGCAGCGCTAAAGGACGGCCGGCTGTTCGGCGCCGGGCTGGACGTCTTCGCGCAGGAGCCGCTATCTGCGGCGTCCCCGCTGGCCGGGCTCGACAACGTCGTGCTGAGCCCGCATCTGGCCGGCTCCACCGAGGAGGCGCTGCATGCCACGGCGCTCCAATGCGCCGAACAGATCATCGACGTGTTCGCGGGAGTGCAACCGAAACACCTTCTCGATGCGCGCGTGTGGGTGCGCAGGCGCGTTCCCGTCATCACGCCATTCAAGGAAGTCCAGTCATGAATCCCCCGTTTGCAGGCTGACCCAGGGTACCATTCCCCTGGTGGTTTCGATTCCGCACGGCGGCGAACTGTTGCCCGACGCGTTCGCCGCGCAAATGCAAGACGTGGCGCCCGTGCGTGCCGACACACTGGCTTGATACCTCGCTCGCGCCCGACGGGTGGCGCGGATCCGTCGTCCGGTGGCGCGCTTCTTGCGTCGTCACGGAGTCCACTTGCCATTACCGCACGCCTGCCTTGGCGCCACCTTGTATGTCAGCCGTTAGCCGGCCTCCCGCCATTCCCCTGAACCTTCGCCAGATCGAGGTCTTCCACGCGATCATGGTCACCGGCTCGCTGAGCGAGGCCGGGCGCATGCTGTGCGTGTCACAGCCGGCAATCAGCCGGGTGCTGGCAACCGCGGAAAGCCGCCTGCGGTTCCTGCTGTTCGAACGGGTCAAGGGACGGTTGCAGCCCACGCCGGAGGCGCGCCGGCTGTTCGAGGAAGTCGAGGTTATCCTCAGGGGTGTCGCCCGGTTCAATGCCGTGGCGAGCAGCCTGGGCGAACAGAACGAGGGCAAGCTCTCGATTGTCTCCAGTCCGAGTTACAGCGAATGGCTGATGCCGCGCGCCATCCAGCGCTTCCGGGTGCGGCATCCCGACGTCCGTGTCCACTACCGCCCCATGCCGTTCGACGCCTTGCTGCCGTTCGTGGTGCAGGGGCACGCCGACCTCTGCATTGCATCGATGGCACCGCCCGACGGTGCGAATCTCCGGACCCGGGAAATCGGCGAGGGGCGGATCCTGTGCGCGCTGCCCAAGGGACACGCGCTAGCGTCGCTGGACGTTGTGACGACCGGCGATTTGCGCGGCCAGACCTTCATCGGTTATGGCGCAGACACCCCTTTCGGCCAGCTCTCCTCGCATTTCCTGTCGTCGGAGCAGGCGCCACTCACCCCGGACATCGAGATTCGCTCGACACCCGAAGCCATGGCGCTGGTGCGCCAAGGTGTCGGGGTGGCATTGGTGGAGTCGTTCGGATACACGCCATCCGGGTCGGACGACGTCGTACTCAAGCCGATCAGCCCGTCGCT
This sequence comes from Cupriavidus sp. CuC1, assembly GCF_044627735.1. Taxonomy (NCBI): domain Bacteria; kingdom Pseudomonadati; phylum Pseudomonadota; class Betaproteobacteria; order Burkholderiales; family Burkholderiaceae; genus Cupriavidus; species Cupriavidus sp. CuC1. The sequence goes on from NZ_JBIUHC010000007.1 coordinate 28,151, forward strand.
CAGCCACAAGATCTACCTGATCCAATCGCGGCAGAGCCCGATGTCGACCCTGGCCAAAGGCTTTCTTGCCACGCTCATGCACCTGCTGGACGCCGCACCAAGCGGGGATGCGCAGCGCCCGCCGATGTTCGCCTGAGAGGGCGTTGGCGGCGCGGTGGCGCGATTGCCACAGGCCACCGCCGCGCCCCATCACATATTGCAAAGGACCCATAACAAGGGGCTATGAGGCGGCTGCGCACCAGGGCGGCCCCAGAGGCATTTTTTTGTTTTAAATCAATGCGTTGCGAGGACGAGACGGCGCCGATTGGCGCCCTATCGGCGCGCGGGGCGACGCATTTCAAGGGCGGCATCGCGTCCCTATACTCGACCCCACCCCATCGCACCAGAGGCTCCAACACATGTCCAGCATCATCACCGTCGCCGCCGCCCAGCTAGGTCCCATCCAGAAGTCCGAAGGACGCGAGATCGCGGTCGCACGGATGGTCCAACTGCTAGAGCGTGCCTACCGGCGCGGCGCACAGGTCGTCGTGTTTCCCGAACTCGCGCTGACCACGTTCTTTCCGCGCTGGTACCACGAGGACCTCGACGAGGCGGACCGCTGGTTCGAAACAGCGCTGCCCTCGACGCAGACGGCGCCGCTGTTCGAGGCGATCCGCCGCTTTGGCCTGACGGTGTACCTGGGCTACGCCGAGATCGCTTATGAGCCCGATGAAGCCGGTGTCATGCGCAAGCGCCGGTTCAACACCTCGGCGATCATCGCACCGTCGGGCGAGGTGATCCTCAAGTACCGGAAAGTCCATCTGCCCGGCCACGCAGAGTACGCACCGGCGCGCAAGGTGCAGCACCTCGAGAAACGCTATTTCGAAGTCGGCAATCTCGGCTTCCCGGTGGTCCGGGCGCCGGTCGGCGAGGCCGAGGGCGTGAACATGGGCATGATGATCTGCAACGACCGCCGCTGGCCCGAGGCCTGGCGCGTGCTCGGGCTGCAGCAGGTCGAGCTCGTCATGCTGGGCTACAACACGCCTAGCATGAACATGGAGAACCGCGGCTTCGAGGCCCACCACCTGCGCGTGTTCCACTCGCAGCTGTCCATTCAGGCGGGCTGCTATCAGAACGCGTGTTTCGCGGTCGCCGTCGCGAAGGCCGGGACCGAGGACGGCCACGAAATGTTCGGCCATTCGATCATCGTCAATCCCCAAGGCGAAATCATGGCGCAGGCCACCAGCTGGGACGACGAACTCATCGTGGCCGACTGCAACCTGGACATGTGCAAACTGGGCCGGTCCACCGTCTTCAACTTCGGTTTGCACCGTCGTGTCGAGGCGTATTCACGCATCACCGATCAGGTCGGCAGCGTGGCCCCGCCGACCTGGCCGGCGCGCTGATCCCGCCTCCCTTTTTCCTCGACCACCCACCCGTCTTCTCCATGCAGCCAACCGAAACGCTGGATATCCATCCGGCACGACCACGACCCGCGCCAGCGATCCGGCACGAGATGCTGGGTGACATGCGCGTCCCCGATTTCGCCGACGTCGAGCAGGCCGCCTTGGACATCGCTCCCCATGTCGTGCGCACGCCGCTGCTGCGTTCGCCGGCGCTCGACGCCATTGCCGGCGCGCCGGTCTGGCTCAAGGCCGAGAACCTGCAGGTCACGGGCTCGTTCAAGGCACGCGGCGCCTTCAATGCCCTGCTGTCGCTGCACAGCGACCAGCGCGCGAAAGGCGTGATCGCCTATTCCACCGGCAATCACGGGCAGGCGATCGCCTGGGCCGCGCGCCAGCTCGGTGTGGCGGCGACCATCGTGATGCCTGCCGATGCGCCACGCAACAAGGTCGAGCGCGCGCTGGCCCAGGGTGCGCGCGTGGTGCACTACGACCGCCGCCATGAAAGCCGCGAGGCAATCGGGATACGGCTGCTCGGCGAAACCGGCGGCACGCTGATTCCACCGGGCGATCATCCTGCGGTCCTTGCCGCCCAGGGCACGGTGGCGCTCGAGGCGCTGCAGGACCTGCCCGAGGCTGCGCTCGACAACCTCGGCCTGTTCGCGGCGCCCTGCGGCGGCGGCGGGCTGATGGCCGGTTGCGGCCTGGTCGTCGACGCGTTGAATCCAGGCACGCGACTGATCGCGGCCGAGCCCGCTGGCTTCGACGACACGGTGCGCTCGCTGCGCAGCGGCCTCAGGGAAATCAATGCGGCGGGCGCCACAACGCTCTGCGACGCGTTGCAGGCCAACACGCCAGCCGAACTGCCCTTCGAGATCAACAAGCGCTTTCTCGACGGCGCGGTGGCGGTCACGGATGCGCAGGTCCGCGCCGCCATTCGCTTCGCGCTCGAGGAGCTTCGGCTGCTGGTCGAGCCGGGCGGAGCCGTCGCGCTGGCGGCATTGCTCGCCGGCGTGATCGATCTCGAAGGCCGCGACGGTGTCATCGTCCTGTCCGGCGGCAATATCGATCTGCCCTTGCTTCAAACGATGCTGCAGCCCACTGCAGCCGCCGCGCACGGTACCTGAGACAGCCGTGTCCCCGGCCCTGCGCATATTGGCGCGAGCCGGCCTTGATGCCAACTTGCCTACCACGAAAGGAACGCCACCATGTCTCTCCTCCGGAATTTCGACCGGCTAGTCAGACGGATGTCACTGACGGCCGCCGCCATGCTGTTCACGGCGAGCGCCTTCGCAGCCTATCCCGAGCGCCCCATCACGCTGATCGTCCCGTTCAATGCAGGTACGACACCCGACATCGTGTCGCGCTTGCTGGCCGATGCGGTCGGCCATGATATCGGGCAGCAGGTCGTGGTCCTCAACCGCGTGGGCGCGTCCGGCATCATCGGCACGCAGGCCGTTATCAACGCGCCGGCCGACGGTTACACCATCGGCTTCGCGAATGCCGGCACACTGGCCATCAACCAGTCCCTGTACAAGAAGCTGCCCTACGACGCCGACAAGCAACTGGCGCCCGTGGCCCTGACCGGCTTCGTGCAGAACGTGCTGGCGGTGCGCAAGGACCTCGGCGTGAAGTCGGTCTCCGAACTGATCACGCTGGCCAGGAGCGCGCCGGGCAAGCTCTCCGTCGGCTCGGGCGGCAACGGCACCACGGGCCATCTGAGCGCCGAGATGTTCAAGGCGATGGCCGGTGTTTCCATTACACATATTCCATACAAGGGCGGTCCCGAAGCGGACCTGGCGCTGATGCGCGGCGAAGTGGATCTGGTCTTCGAGAACATCACATCGATCTCGCCATATCTGAAGAACGGCAGCGTCGTGCCGCTCGCCGTCACCGGCGCGCGCCGCGACAGCCGCCTGCCGAAGCTGCCGACCATGGCGGAGACGGGGTTGAAGGATTACCAGGCGGTGGCATGGACCGGCTATGTCGCGCCCGCCGCGACCGACCCGCAGATCCTCGACTTTCTCAACAAGGCCTTCAACAAGGCGGCCAACTCGGACGCCATGAAAGCGCGGCTGGCCGACATGGCGTACGAGGTCACCACGGGGCCGCGCGGCGCATTCTTCGAGCTCGCCCGCAAGGAGCGGCCGGTCTGGGCCGCAGTGATCAAGAGTTCCGGCGCGGCGATCGACTGAGGAGCACGGATCATGGCGCAATTCGACATACTGATTCGCGGCGGCACCGTGATCGACGGCACCGGCGCGCCGCGCAGGCTCGCCGACATCGGGGTCGACGGATTGCGCATCACGGCGCTGGGCGCGCTGGCGTCCGACTCCGCGGCGGTGGTGATCGATGCGCGGGACCGCATCGTCGCCCCCGGCTTCATCGACTCGCATACGCACGACGATCGCTATCTGACGCTCGATCCGCTGATGCCGGCCAAGCTCAGCCAGGGCGTTACCACGGTCGTGACCGGCAATTGCGGCATCAGCCTGGCGCCCTGGCGTGCGCCCCCGGGACAGACCGTTCCGCCGCCGCTTGACCTGCTCGGCGACGAGCCTGCCGTCTTTCGTTACCCCGCGTTCGGCGACTATCTCGCCGAGCTGGCGCAACATCCCGCTGCCGTCAACGCGGCCTGCCTGGTCGGCCATACGACGCTGCGGGCCGCCGTGATGGACCGGCTCGACCGGGCGGCGACCGACGCAGAGATCACGGCGATGCAGGCATTGTTGCGCGACGCCATGGAGAGCGGGGCCATCGGGCTCTCGACCGGAGCCGCCTATCCTGCCGCGATGCCCGCCACGACCGGCGAAATGGCCGCTGTGGCGGCGGTCATGCGCGGCTACGGCGGTGTCTACGCCAGCCATATTCGCGATGAGGGCGATCGGATCCACGAGGCGCTCGACGAAGCGTTCGAGATCGGCGCCGCGGGCGGCGCGCCAGTCGTGGTCTCGCATCACAAGCTGATTGGTCCAAAGAACCACGGGCGCTCGGCCGGCACGCTGGGGCACATCGCTAGGGCGGCGCAGCGTCAGCTGATCGGACTCGACTGCTATCCGTACAACGCCGGTTCCACCATCTTGCGAAAGGACCGGCTCGCGGTGTCGAGCCGCGTCATCGTGACGCGCTCGGTGCCGCATCCCGAGTTCGCCGGACAGGACCTCGAAGTCATTGCGGCGACGATGGGCCTCTCGCCCGAGGACGCCGTCGATGCGTTGCAGCCGGCAGGCGCGATCTACTTCCTCATGGACGAGCAGGACGTGCAGCGCATCCTCGCTTATCCCGAAACCATGATCGGATCCGACGGACTGCCGCACGACCCCGCGCCGCATCCGCGTCTCTGGGGCACGTTTGCGCGCGTGCTGGGGCACTACTGCCGGGACCTCGGCCTGTTCCCGCTCGAGCAGGCCGTGCACAAGATGACGGGCCTGACGGCCCGCTACTTCAGGCTGCCGGGGCGCGGGATATTGTCACCCGGCAACTTCGCGGACATCACCATCTTCGATGCCGCCAGCGTTGCCGATATGGCGACCTTCGCGCAGCCCGTCGTGCGCGCGAAGGGCATCGAGACGGTCATCGTCAATGGCACCATCGCGTGGAACGGCGGCGAGAGCACCGGCGCCCGTGCCGGGGCGGTGATCCGCCGCAACGATACGGCCCGTGCTTAGCGCGCGCATTTCCGGCGGCTCCTGGCAACTCCGGTGCCATCCTTCGTTACACCTCATCCCCCTGCGCGCACAGTAGCCTCAACCCATTGGCAGGCACGTCGCACACCAGCATGTGTCCCGGCGCATGGGTGATGCATAGCGGCGGGCGCGCCATCATGGCCGCCGCCTGCGGCGTGACCCCGCATCCCCAGAACACCGGAATCTCCCCGGCCAGGATCGCGGTCGGCTCGCCTTCGTCAGGGCAGCCGATATCCGCGATGCCGATCGCGGCGGGGTCGCCCATATGAACCGGCGCCCCGTGCGCCGCAGGCAACTGGGCGCACACGGCGGAGGCGATGGCCGCCTCGGCCGGCGTGTAAGGCCGCATCGACACCACCATCGGCCCATGAAAGGGGCCGACGCGCGTGGTCTGGATGCTGGTGCGGTACATTGGCACGACCTTGCCCTCGTCCACGTGCCGCACGCGTAAGCCGGTGCGCTCCAGCGCGTCCTCGAACGATAGCGAGCAGCCCAGCACAAAGCCCACGAAATCGTCCTGCCAGAGCGCACTGATATCGTCGCGCTCCTCCACCAGCTCGCCATGGCGCCACACGCGGTAGCGCGGCACGTCGGTGCGCAGGTCGATATCGTCGCCCAGCATCGGCACAGCCGGGCTGCCTGTTTCGGTCATGCCGATCAGCGGGCATGGCACCGGGTTGGCCCGGCAATACCCCAGGAAATCCTCTGCCCAGTCCTTGGGCAGGATCATCAGGTTGCCCTGCCCATGGCCGGGGGCCATGCCGCTGGTATTGCCGTTGTAGCGGCCGCTGCGGACGGCGGCGCGTGCGCCGGCCGGTGTCGCAGCCCAGCCGGGCGCAAGCCCGGCCCTATCGTGGATGCCTGCTTCCATCTCCACGCTCCGGTTACGATCCGTCATCAGTCGAGCGCCTGGCGGGCGGTTTCCTTCACGCCCAGCAGCGCCAGCAGGCTGACGGCGGCACCACCCATGAGCAGGTAGGCCGGGCTGAGCAGGTTGCCGGTACTGCCGATCAGCGCGGTCGCCACATACGGCGTGACCCCGCCGCCGAGGATGGCGCCGATGTTGAAGCTGAACGCCATGCCGGTGTAGCGCACGCGGGTCGGGAACTGCTCGGCATAAGTCGGGTAGCCAACGGACTGCACGATCGGCATCGGCAGCGCCACCACCATCATGGCGAGGAATGCCAGGCCGATGCTGTGGTTGTCCATCAGCATCATCATCGGCAACACCAGCACCATGTAGGCACAGAAGCCGATGGCCAGCACCTTGCGCCGGCCGAGGCGGTCGGACAAACCGCCCCACAGCGGCATCAGCATGGCCATGGTCAGGCTGACGAACGCCATGATCCAGTAGACCGTTGCCTTGTCGTACTTGAGGTAGGTGGTCATGTAGATATTCATGAACACCAGGCCTACCCAGTAGCCCACGTTCTGGCCAAACGACAGCAGCACCACCTTGACCACGGCAGGCATATGCGCGGTGAAGACTTCCTTGAGCGGCGCCTTGGGCGGCTCGCTGTGCTGCTGGAATTGCTTGAAGGCCACGGACTCTTCCACGCGCCTGCGCACCATCGACGAGATCACCACCATCGGGATCGCCATCAGGAACGGAAGGCGCCAGCCCCATGACTGCATCTGCACTGGATCCAGCAAGCCGGTGGTAATGCCGCACACGGTCGCGGCCAGCGCGCCGCCCACGGCCACGCCGACCGGTGTGAAGGCGCCGTAGAAGCCGCGCTTGCCCTTCGGCGCGGACTCGGCCACATAGGCGGCCGCGCCGGTGACTTCGCCGCCGGCGAAGAAGCCCTGCGCCAGGCGAATCGCCAACAGCAACAGCGGCGCGACAATGCCCGCGCTGGCGGCGACCGGCAGCAGGCCGATCATGCCGGTGGCAATGCCCATGCCGATCACGGTGACCAGCAATACGGCGCGGCGGCCAACGCGATCGCCCAGGCGCCCAAGCACGATGCCACCGATCGGGCGCATCAGGAACGCGCTGCCGAACACGGCCAGGATGGCCAGCAGCGAAGCCGTGGCGCTATCGCTGGGGAAGAACAGCGGGCCAATGGTGGAGGCCATATAGCCGTACACGCCGAACTCGTAGTACTCGATGGCGGTACCGGCCGCGGCGGCCATGGCCGCCTTGCGGGCGACTGCGTTGCCGGCTGCCGGCGCCGTGGCAGGGGCGGATGCCGGCGCCGCGTCGGGCATCGGCAGGGATGAGATGGGGGCGTTGGACATATTGTCAGTTTCCAGGATGCATCGGGGTAGAAAATCCAGTCCAGGTGTGGTGAAACCCCTGGATGAACCAGCGCTGAAGCACGAATACCTGCCGCGATGGCCGTCCTATGCTTCAAACTGCCTGGGGCATAGGCCGGGCCCGCGTCTTATTTTTTATTTCCGGAGAGCTAACCACCCGCCGGGAATCGCGAACCTGTTGAGGTCGCCGGAATTCATGCCTGATCGATTACACCGGATACTTCGCAACAAGCATGCCAGCGATTTTCATGTTGAAAATTTCGAAAAAACACCAAATTCCGGGCGTAACGATTCCTGACAAGAACCCGTCATCTATTTCGGGGATCTCATGCGCCCCGCCGCACCACAACCAGGAACTGCAAGCCCGCCTGGGACATGGAGCGCACCGAAACCGGCATGGCTCGCCGCCGGCTGGTGATTAATGTCCCAGCCCGCGGGATTACTCAAAAACCAGCCAGCCCATTCCGAGTGGCCAACGCCACCAAAACAGGTGGACGGCAGATTTACAGCTTGAAAATCAACACAATCTCAAGCAACCGGGATGAAGCTACCCAATACCTGGCCCTCTTCCACGATTTCGCCTTCGGCCACGCAATATGACTCTATATAACCAGCCGATTGGGCCTCAAGCGGTATTTCCATTTTCATCGATTCGATAATCAGCAGGGTGGCGTCCTTTACCTGCATCTCGCCGGGCTGAGCTACCAGCTTCCAAAGCGTGCCGGCGGTTTCGGCCAAGATGGATATTGGCGATTTTGTGTCGGGCATAGGTTTTTTGTCCGTACTATTGTGATTGCGGTGCGCGCACCGTGATGCCCTCGGCCTCCAGCGCGGCGCGGATGCGGCGGGCAAACCCGGCGGCGCCCGGCTGGTCGCCGTGGATGCACAGCGTGTCCGCCCGCACCGGCACGTCCACGCCGCCCAGCGAGCGCACCACGCCGTCGCGCACCATGCGCAATACCTGTGCGATGGATGCCTCCGGGTCGGTGATCATGGCGGCGGGATGGCTGCGCGGGGTGAGCGAGCCATCGTCCTGATAAGTGCGGTCGGCAAAGACTTCCTGCGCAACCGCGAGCCCGGCCTCGCGCGCGGCGGTGACCAGCGCGGAGCCGGCCAGGCCATAGAAGACCAGCGCCGGATCCACATCGCGCACCGCCTCGCACAGCGCGCGCGCCATCGTGGCATCGCGCGCGGCCTGGTTGTACAGCGCGCCGTGCGGCTTCACATGCGCAAGCCGGCTGCCGGCCGCGGCGGCAAACGCCTGCATGGCGCCCACTTGGCAGACCGTGATGTTGTAGATCTCATCGTGGCCGAGTTGCATGGCCCGGCGGCCAAAGCCCTGCAGATCCGGATAGCCCGGATGCGCGCCAAGCGAGACGCCTAGCGCGGTGGCGGCGCGCACTGTAGCGGCCATGGTCTGCGCGTCACCCGCGTGAAAACCGCAGGCGATGTTGGCTGAGGTGACGTGCCGCAGCACGGCCGCATCGTCGCCAAGGCGGTAGAGCCCAAAGCTCTCGCCCATATCGCTGTTGAAATCGATCTCAGGCACGAGCGCGCTCCCCTGCGGTGGCCATCTCCATGGCGTCAAATGCTTCGTCCTGCAGCATGGCAAGTCGCTGTGCTTCCTGCAGGTCCACCAGCACAAAGCGCACCGCCTCGCCCGGCATCTTCTGCGCCAGGCGCGGCAGGTCCACCGCGCACACATGGGCAATCTTGGGATAGCCGCCGGTGGTCTGGCGGTCCGCCATCAGCACGATGGGCTGGCCGTCGGGCGGCACCTGGATCGTGCCGAAGGCCACGGACTCGGACAGCATCTCGGCAGGTGCGGCCAGCGCGAGGGGCGTGCCTTCCAGGCGGTAGCCCATGCGGTCCGATTGCGCGCCAATGCGAAACGGCTCGCTGACCAGAGCATGCCTGGCGGCATCGGAGAAGCGCGCCCATTCGCGCCCGGCGACGATGCGCACCGGCTGGTCCGGCGCGACCAGAACATCGGCCGGGAACACGGGGCGATCGGCATGCGCGGTCGGGGCGGCGACGCCATCGCGCAAGGCAATGCGATCGCCCTTGCGCAACGGCTTGCCGGCCGCGCCGCCATAGCCGCCGCGCACAAAGGTGCTGCAGCTGCCCATGACTGGCAACAGCGCAAACCCGCCGCGCACCGCCAGGTAGGCACGCAGGCCGCTGCGGCGCTTGCTGAAGGCCAGCACGGCACCTGCGGCAACAGGCACCGCGCGCGCCATCGGCACGGGCGCGCCGTCGAGCGTAGCGTCAAGGTCCGCCCCGCACACGGCGATCACGGCCGGTACGTGGAACTGCAGCGTGGGGCCCATCAGCGTGATCTCCAGCGTTGCATTGGCGGCGATATTGCCGACCAGTGCATTTGCCAGCCGGTGGGCACGCTCATCCATGGCGCCGTTGGCAGGCACGCCAAGCTGCTGGTAGCCGTTGCGGCCAAGATCCTGGAAGGTGCTCAGGGCACCGGGCTTGATGACTTCTATGCTCATGGCTGCACACCTGCGCCCGCCTGCATGGATTCGAATGCTTCGGCCGAGATCGGCAGGAAGCGCACACGGTCGCCGGCGGCCAGCAGGCACGGCGACGCGCGATGCGGGTCGAACAGCGCCACGGGCGTACGCCCGATCAGGTTCCAGCCGCCCGGCAAGGTCATGGGGTAGATCACCGTCTGGCGGTTGGCCAGGCCAATGGAGCCGGCCGGCACCGCGGTACGCGGCGTGCTGCGGCGGGGCGGACAAAGGCGCGCGTCGAAGCGCCCCACATACGGATGCCCCGGCGCGAAGCCCAGCATCAGCACATCGACCGGCTCGGCGGCATGCAGCGCGATGACCTGCTCGGGCGAGAGGCCGCAGGTGGCCGCCACATCGTCCAGATCGGGACCATGCTCGCCGCCGTAGCAGACAGGGATATCGATCACCAGCGGCGAGCTAGCGCTTGCCGAAAGCCCTTCGCGCAGGAGTTCGCCGATCATCGCGCAGAGCATCTCGAACGCAGCGCTGCTGCCCGTCGCGCGGGCCACGGCGATCGGCTTGTAGTGCACGCCCACGGTGGTCAGCGCGGGCACGATGTCGGTCACGCCGGGCAAGGCCGCTGCGGCGATCCGCACCGCTGCCGCGCAGGCCAGGCGGTTGGTGGCGATATCGGCGACGGTGCCAAACTCGACAATCAGGCAGCGGTCGCCGGACGGCGCGATCCGCCAGGTCGATTGCGCGCACGCCGCTGCGTGTTTCATGTCCTGCGCGGTCATGCCGGCACCTCCCCGGCGGACGGCGCGGGCTCGGCCGCCGGCACGGCGGACTCCCCCAGCAGCACCGCCAGCTCGCGCTCCACAAAACCGGTATCGACCCGGCCGGCGCGGAAGTCCGCATGATCCAGCACGCGGCCAAGGAACACGGCGTTGTGCCGGATGCCTTCGATCTCGGTCGCGCCGAGCGCCGCCTGCATGGTAGTGATGGCCGCTTCGCGGTCGGTGCCATAGGCAATCAGCTTGGCGATCATCGGATCGTAGAACGGCGTGATGGCATCACCCTCGCGCACGCCGGTGTCGACGCGCAGCCCGGCCATGCCCGCCGGCAGGCGAAAGCACGCCAGTTTGCCAGGCGATGGCATGAAATGCCGCGCCGGATTCTCGGCATACAGCCGGCACTCGATGGCCGCGCCGCAGCGCCGGATCTCATGCTGCGCGCAGGGCGCGAGCGTGCCGGCAGCGAGCCGGATCTGCGCCTGTACCAGGTCCCAGCCGGTGATGGCCTCGGTCACGCCGTGCTCCACCTGGATGCGCGTGTTCATCTCGAGGAAGAAGAACTCGCCGCTGTCCGCGTCCAGGATGAACTCCACCGTGCCCGCGCCGCGATAGCGCTGGTGCTCGGCCAGCGCCACCGCCGCCGCGCTCATGCTGGCCAGCACGGCGGCAGGCACGTTGGGCGCCGGGCTTTCTTCAATGATCTTCTGGAAGCGGCGCTGCACCGAGCATTCGCGCTCGAACAGGTGCACCGCCGTGCCGTCGCCGTAGCCAAACACCTGCACCTCAATATGCCGGGCGCGCGGCACGTAGCGCTCCAGGTAGATGCTGGCGTCGCCAAAAGCCTTCAGGGCCAGCGCCTGGGTGGATGCCACCGTGGCTGCCAGCGTGTCTGGCCCGTCGACGCGCTTCATGCCGATGCCGCCACCGCCGCCGGCGGCCTTCACCAGCACGGGATAGCCAACGCGCTGCGCCTCGGCATGCAGGTGCGACAGGTCGCCGGGCAAGAAGCGGATGCTGCCAGGCAGCACCGGCACGCCGCACGCGGCGGCAATGTCGCGGGCGCGGTTCTTGTCGCCCATGTTCTCGATCGACTCCACGGATGGGCCGATCCATTGCATGCCTTGGGCTTGCGCCGCGCGGGCAAACGCGGTGTTCTCGGAGAGGAAGCCATAACCGGGATGCACGCCATCGGCGCCGTGCGCCGTGCCTGCGGCGAGCACCGCTTCCACGTTCAGGTAGCTCTGCGCCGCCGGCGCGGAGCCGACCGCCACGGCGATGTCGGCCATTTCACAGTGCAGCGCGCCGGCATCGGCGGCCGAATGCACGGCCACGGTTTCGATGCCGAGCGCTTGCGCGGCGCGGATGATGCGGCAGGCGATCTCGCCACGGTTGGCAACCAGGATTCTTCGCATATCGGCTAACTCTTGCAGCTACTGCGTGGGGGCGATGCACGCGGGGCGGGCGAGCCCTGCCCCGCGTGCGGCGGCCGGCCTTGTGGCCGGTCTCACTCGGGTCTGGCCTTGATCTGACGCTGGGGTTACTTGGCGAACAGCGAAGCGATATTGGCGAAGGCCTTGAGCTCCAGCGCATTGCCCGACGGGTCGAGGAAGAACATCGTGGCCTGCTCGCCGACCTCGCCCTTGAAGCGGATATGCGGCTCGATGATGAACGACAGGTTGGCGGCCTTGAGCTTGTCGGCGGCGACATGCCACTGATCCATCGGCAGCACCACGCCAAAGTGGCGCACCGGCACGGCATCGCCATCCACGGCGCTGGTGTTGCGGTGGCCTGCTTCTTCCGGCGCCAGGTGGGCCACGATCTGGTGGCCGTAGAAGTTGAAATCCACCCAGTCCGGCGCGCTGCGCCCTTCGGGGCAGCTCAGCAGGTCGCCGTAGAACGCGCGCGCGGCGGCGATGCTGTGGACGGGGAAGGCAAGGTGGAACGGGGCGAGGACGGGCGTGATTTCGCTCATGGCGCTGGGGGATCGATGTGTCGTGTGTGGGTCGGGTCTTGGCCTGCCGCCGGCAACGCGCCGGCCGGTGAACCAATGAGTGAAAGTCTAGGCATGGCGATAAATTAAAAAAAGCGATATATTTTTGACCTTAGCTACATGGAAATTGATGAATCGAACATGCTGCGCGAGCTCAAGACCTTTATCGCCGTGGCCCGGCACGGCACCTTTGCCAGCGCGGGCGCCCGCATCGGGCTGACCCAGTCGGCGGTCAGCGCGCAGATCCACCGGCTGGAGCAGGAGTTCGGCTTCGCCCTGTTCGACCGTACCGGCCGTTCCGCGCGCCTGAACGCCTCGGGCCGGGAAACCCTGGCGCTGGCGGAGGAGCTGATGACGCTGTACGCACGCATCGGCGAGCATGGCGGCAGCGCCGAGCGCAGCGGCATGGTGCGGGTGGGATCGATCGCCTCGGCCCAGGTGTCGTTCCTGGTCGAGGCCATGGCCGCCTTCCGCGCAGCGCTGCCCGGCTGCCGCATCCGCGTGGTGCCAGGCGTATCGCTGAACCTGCTGGGTCAGGTGGATGCGGGAGAGATCGATATCGCGGTGATGATCCGGCCGCCCTTTGCACTGCCATCCGAACTGGAGTGGCGCACGCTCGTGATGGAGCCGTTCGTGCTGCTCGCGCCAGCCGCCATGGCAGGTCAGGCGTGGAGCGACGCGCTGGAATCCGCGCCCTTTATCCGCTACGACCGCGGCTCATTCGGTGGCCGGCTGGTCGACCAGTTCCTGCGCCAGTCGCGCCTGGCGGTGCAGGACGCCATCGAGCTGGATGAGTTGCAGGGCATCGTGCAGTTGGTGGCGCGTGGCCTTGGCGTGGCTCTGATTCCGCAGACGGCGGCGCAGGGCACATGGCCAGACGGCGTGATTGCCCTGCCGCTCGGCGACGACACCTTCCACCGGGAAATCGGGCTGGTGGAGCGCCCGAGCCATAGCCGGCAGCCGGTGGCAAGCCGCCTTGCGGAGTACATCAGCGAGGCGGCGTCGGGCGACAATGCCTAGGCTCGCTCACATCCCCATCCTGCCTTGCGCCCCAGGTGCTGGGACGAATGCAATGCAAATAGAAATGATTATCGTCCGCATTAATTCGACATCAGCGTTGCTACTGGGTCACGCTGGTGCCGCGCCCAGCGGTTGCCTGACACGCGAGGTTGCCCCCTCGTCAGGGGGATATGGGTTGCACCCGCATCCCGGCGTAATCTCTGCGCATGATTGGCACGCTGAGCCCATCCGGCGCGGCATGAACTTGTCCCGCCCGGGAAATGCAGCGTTGCCTTATAAAAAAACAGAGAGGTATCGGGGAATGCATGACGATAGCGACGCAAGGTCGCGTAGCGCCACCGGGGTCAATGCGCGCAACGCTGGTGGATTCACTACCGGATTGATCCGGCCGCAAGTGCGTGAGATGGTGACGGAGGTATCCATGCGCCTCTGCGTCGTCCTGTTGCTGAGCGTGTTCGCCTATAGCGCGTACGCGCAGTGGCGCCTGGCGCCCGAGCGCATCACCTTGCTGCTGCTCGTGGTTGCCACGCTGCTGACCGTAGGCCTGTCGCTGTTCTCGCGCATCCCCGAGAAGCGCGACATGCGCCCCTTGAGCTTCGTGATGTCGATTGGCGGCAGCTTCTACTACCTCGGGATCGAGCTCGATCCCGGCGTTCGCCTTGTCCCCGAGACAGTCGGGGCCACGCTGGAAGTCGCCGGCATCTTGTTCCAGCTGTTCGCCAAGCTCTCGCTGCGCGGCTCCTTTGGCATCCTGCCCGCCAATCGCGGCGTGGTGTCGCGCGGCGCGTACCGGCTCGTGCGCCACCCCATCTATCTCAGCTACCTGGTGACCGACCTTGGCTTCTTGCTGGCCAACTTCGGCTGGCGCAATGCACTGGTCTACGGCGGCCTTTATGCGTTGCAAACGGGCCGGATATTCAGGGAAGAACAAGTGCTGGGCCAAGACCCGGCCTACCGCACGTATCAGGCCAATGTGCGATATCGCATCATTCCCGGCGTGTTTTAAAGGGCGGCAGGGATTGCCCGGCTCACCACCCTTAATGGGTTAATGGGAAAACTGCCCCGGTTCCTGCAAAAGCCAACCGATCGCGGACTACCGCCAAACCATCTGGCCTCACCATCGAAATGCTTAAGGAGACTCTAATGATTCAGCGGCTAGTATCAACAGCCAGCTTGGCGCTGCTCGCATTTTTCGCTGCCGGCAGCGTCGGCGCTCAACAGCAGCCGATGAATGCAAAGGAAGCCAAGGCAAAATTCGCGGAGAAGTTCGCCGCCGCCGATACCAACCACGACGGCAAGCTGACGAAAGAGGAGGCGCAGGCGGGCATGCCCGAGGTCTACAAGAACTTCGACGCGATCGACACCAGGAAGAAGGGCGAGATCACGCAGAAGCAGATTGGCGCCTATTGGGCGGCCAAGGCCAAGCAGCGCGCCGCGGCGCAGAATCCCGGAAGCCTGAACTGAGTCGACGGCGCCGGCAATCAAGGCAGAGTCTGGCAAAGTTCCCCGGCACTGGCCAGAGCCAGGCCAGTGCCGGGAAGCTTTAATGCTGTTTAGTGCTGATTTAAGGCTTATCCAATGATGGATGGTCCCTGGCTATATGCCAGTCAGGTCAGGAGGTTGAAGGCGAACCCTAGCGCAATCGCGCCGCCTAGCGCTTCCACTGCCGCCAGCGCGAGAAGGTTTTTCAAAACGAATGCGTCGTCCTGCTTGGTCACCATGGTGTTGTCTCCTGAAGTAGGAATCCACGGCTGGACGTTAGTGGAAAGCACGGCAGTATCTGTCCACACGCCAGCCACGTCTCAACTCGCTTCCAGTAGACCGCAACGCAGCGCCGGCGAAAAGCTGGCATAAACCCCTATTCAGGGCCGACTGGCCGAAGCCTCGCGCGCAGGCAACGCACCTTCCCAAGCCCTCCCCCTACTGCAGCACAAAGCCCTGCTCCCGCACCGCTTGCGAATCCAGCCCGATCTGGACCTTGAATTCCCCCGGCTCGGCGGCGTATTCGAGTTTGGCGTTGAAGAACTTCAGCTTGTCCTCATCGAGGGCAAAACGCACCACGCGCTCCTCGCCGGCCTTGAGCATGAGCTTGTGGAAGTCCTTGAGCTCCTTCACCGGCCGCACCACGGAGGCGGCGACGTCCTGGAGATAGAGCTGGACCACGGTTTCGCCGTCGCGCTGGCCCGTGTTCCTGACCGTCACGCTGGCCTCGATGCGGCCATTGCGCGGCATGGTGGGGCTCGACAACGTGATGCCGGACACGCTGAAGTCCGTATAGCTCAGTCCATAGCCGAACGGGTACAGCGGGCCGGACGTTTCCTCGAAGTATTGCGAGGTGTAGTTTGGCGGCTGGCCCGGCACGAACGGGCGCCCGATGCGCAGCTGGTTGTAGTAGGTGGGGATCTGCCCGAGCGAGCGCGGGAAGGAAATGGGCAGCTTGCCCGAGGGGTTGTAGTCGCCGAACAGCACGTCGGCAATGGCATGGCCGCCTTCGGTGCCGGCGTACCAGGTCTCGAGCACGGCGTCGGCGTTGTCCTTCACCCAGTTGATGGTGAGCGGGCGGCCGTTCATCAGCACCACCACCATCGGCTTGCCGGTGGTCTTGAGCGCCTTGAGCAGCGTCTCCTGGTTGCCCGGCAGCGACAGCGTGGTACGGCTCGAGGCTTCGTGCGACATGCCGCGCGACTCGCCCACGGCCACCACGATCACGTCGGCGCTGCGCGCCGCCGCTACGGCTTCGGCAATCATGTCGCCGGGGGCGCGCTTGTCCTGGACAATCTCGGGCTTGTCCCAGTTCATGAAGTTCAGGTAGCCGACCACGCCGGCGTCGTCGGTCACGTTCCCGCCGCGGGCATAGACCACGCGGCCCTTGTCGCCGAGCGCGTCGCGCATGCCTTGGAGCAGCGTCACCGTCTGAGCGGATTTACCGGCCGCGGACCAGCTCCCCATGGTGTCGATGGACGCATCGGCCAGCGGCCCGACGACTGCGACGGTGCCGGCCTTCTTCAGCGGCAGCGTGCGCTCGCGGTTCTCGAGCAGCACCAGCGACTGGCGCGCGGCGGCGCGTGCGGGCTCCCGGTGCAGGCGGCTCTGCGCGTCGACGTCCGCCGGGTCCTGTCCGGCCGCGCCGATGCGCTTGTAGGGGTCCTGGAACAGTCCCAGGTCGTACTTGGCGCCCAGAATCTCGCGCACCGCGTCGTCGATGACGCCCATGGGCACTTCGCCGGACTTCACCAGTTCGGGCAGGTGATCCCGGTAGGCGGCGTCGTGCATGCTCATGTCGACGCCGGCCAGGATGGCGAGCTTGGCGGACTCGCGCGCATCCTTGGCCACGCCATGCTTGGTCAGCTCGTCGATGGCCCCGTGGTCGCTCACCGTAATGCCCTTGAAGCCCCAGGTCTTGCGCAGCAGGTCCCGCAGCAGCCATGTGTTGGATGTGGCCGGCACGCCGTTGATCGAGTTCAGCGCGATCATGACGCCGCCGGCGCCGGCATCGATGCCGGCCCGGTACGGGGGCAGGTAGTCCTGGTACATGCGGATCGGGCTCATGTCGACCGTGTTGTAGTCGCGCCCGCCTTCCACCGCGCCGTATAGCGCGAAGTGCTTGACCACGGCCATGACGCTGTCGGCATTGGCCAGGGACGTACCTTGAAAGCCCTTGACGCTGGCCTGGGCGCACAGCGAGACCAGGTACGGATCCTCGCCAAATCCTTCCGACGTGCGCCCCCAGCGCGGATCGCGCGAGATGTCGACCATCGGCGCGAAGGTCATGTCCAGGCCGTCCGCGCTGGCTTCGATGGCCGAGATGCGCGCGCTCTGCGCCACGGTTTCCATGTCCCAGCTCGAGGCCAGGCCCAGGCTGATCGGGAAGATGGTGCGGTGGCCGTGCACCACGTCGTAGGCAAAGAAGATGGGGATCTTCAGGCGGCTGCGCTCCACCGCCGCTTGCTGCATCGGCCGGTTGTCCTTGCGCGTCACCGAGTTGAACGTGCCGCCCACCCGGCCTGCCGCGATCTCCTTGAGCAGCTGGGGCTGGGGCATGTCCTCGCCGATGCTGATGAGGCGCAGCTGCCCTATCTTTTCCTCCAGCGTCATCCGTCCTATGAGATCGGCGACGAAGGCATTCTTGTCGCCGGCCGCAGCCGGCGCGGTGCCGGCAAGAACCGGCGAACAAACCAGGCTGGCCGACAGGGCCAGCAAAGAAAGCATTCTCATCTGATGGTTATCCAGGTGGCGCGACAAGGTAGCTGCCCCGCGATGGTGCGCGTTTCCTGCCTGACAGGCACGCAAAGCGAAATACGCTATCGTTTATCTTTCTGCACTGCGCCCGCAGTTTACCGCCACTACACTATCGGCTGCCGCCGCGTGTGCCGCGGCAGCCTCGCGTAACCTGTTTTTCTGGAGAGATCCGTGGTTCTTGCCGTCATCGCCGCATCGTTTCGTAACAAGATGCAAATCGCCTTGCCAACGCTGATGGCCGCGGGAGCACTGCTGGCTGGCTCCCAGGCCAGCGCGTTCACCCTGGACGACGTGGCACCCCGCGCCAAGGCCCTGGCAGACAAACCCTATGCCGCACCAGTCAGCAACCTGCCTCCCCTGTTCAGCCAGATGCAGTTCGCCGACTACATCAAGATCCAGCCCCAGCGCGACAACCTGGAATGGAAGGACCAGGGCACGCCGTTTCGCCTGGGCTTCTACCACCAGGGCATGCAGTTCGGCAGCCCGGTGCGCATCAACGAGATCGTCGGCGGCGCGGCCCATGAGATCAAGTACGACCCCGCGCGGTTCGACTTCGGCGACCTGAAACTCGACAAGTCCGCCACCGCCAAGCTCGGGTATGCCGGCTTCCGGGTGCTCTACCCCATCAACCGCGCCGACAAGCTCGACGAGATCATGAGCGTGCTCGGTGCCAGCTATTTCCGGGTCATCGGCAAGAACCAGGTCTATGGCCTGTCCAGCCGCGGCCTGGCCATCGATACCGGGCTGCCCGTCGCCGAGGAGTTCCCGGCCTTCCGCGAGTTCTGGATCGTGCGGCCCGATCCGCAGGACAAGCATCTGGTGTTCTACGCCCTGCTCGACTCCCAGCGCGCCACGGGCGCCTACCGCTTCGATCTCTACCCCGGCGAGGACGCGGTCCTCAAGGTGCAGGCGCGCATCTACCTGCGCGGGCCCGTCACCAAGCTCGGCGTGGCGCCGCTGACCAGCATGTTCCTGTTCGGGCCCAACCAGCAGCGCGACCAATACAACTTCCGCCCTGCCCTGCATGACTCCGACGGGCTCGCCATCCATACGGGAAGTGGCGAATGGCTGTGGCGGCCGCTGAACAATCCGCGCAACCTGGCCATCAGCACCTTCCAGGTCACCAATCCCAAGGGTTTCGGGCTGCTCCAGCGCGAGCGTAACTTCTCAGCCTATGAAGACCTGAAGGACCGCTATGACCTGCGCCCGAGCGCCTGGATCGAGCCCCAGGGCGACTGGGGCAAGGGCAAGGTCGAACTGGTGGAGATCCCCACGCCGGACGAAACCAACGACAACATCGTCGCCTTCTGGACGCCGGACCAGTTGCCGCCCAAGGGCCAGCCCCTGAAGGCGGATTACACCATGCACTGGACCCGGAACGAGCGCGCCCTGATGGACAAGGATCTGGCGTGGGTCAAGCAGACGCTGCGCTCGGCGGGAGAAATCACGCAAGCCAACCTGATCCGCCATCTCGATGGCAGCACCGGCATCGTGGTCGATTTCGAAGGCCCCGTGCTGGCGAACCTCCCCGCCGGCACGCAGGTCGGCGCGCAGGTCAGCGTGAGCAACAATGCCGAGATCATCGAAAGAATGGTCGAGCCCAACCCCGTCATCAAGGGCTGGCGGCTGAACATGCGGATCAAGGTCAAGGATCCGAAGCAAGTGGTGGAAATGCGCGCGGCGCTAGTGTCGGGCGACAAGACACTGAGCGAGACGTGGAGCTACCAGATGCCGCCCTATTCAGTCGGCGAGAAAAAATAAGCGAAATCAGGAGGACATGACATGCTGCTGAATGTGAATCCCGCCGGGGTTTTCCCGATCGCGCCCACGCCGCAGACCTGCCGTCCTGACGCCCTCCCCCGTTTCGCGATTGGCGCCCCGCCTCAGGCGACCGCGCTGTGGGTCGCCGGCATCACACCCTGGACCGACTCGGCAAAGCGCTCGACGATGCGGTCGATATCCTGCGCCGAGCAGATGAACGGCGGCGCAAAGAGCACGTGGTCGCCCCGCACGCCATCCACGGTGCCGCCCATCGGATAGATCAGCAGCCCATTCTGCATGGCGGTGGACTTGAGCCGGGCATGCATTTTCAGGGCCGGGTCCAGCGTCGCCTTGGTCTCGCGGTCGGCCACGAACTCCACGCCGACAAAGAGGCCGCGGCCGCGGATGTCGCCAACGTTGGGGTGATCGCCCAGCGTTTCGCGCAGCCGTGCGCGCAGCTGCTCGCCGCGTGCCAGCACGTTGTCCAGCAGACGGTCCTCGGCGATGGTGCGCTGCACGGCCAGGGCCGCCGCGCAAGCGGTGGCATGCCCGATATACGTATGCCCATGCTGGAAGAAGCCGCTGCCGTTGACCACCGCGTCATAGATGCGGCTGCTCGAGATCATCGCGCCGATCGGCTGATAGCCCGCGGCCAGGCCCTTGGCGATAGTCACGATGTCGGGCACCACCCCATCTTCCTCACACGCGAACAGGTAGCCGGTGCGGCCCATGCCAGACATGATCTCGTCGAGGATCAGCAGCACGCCGTACTTGTCGCAGACGGCGCGAATGCGCTTGAGATAGTCCGCCACCGGCGGTACCGCGCCGGCGGTGGCGCCCACGACGGTCTCCGCCACAAACGCGGCGACGCTCTGCGGGCCGAGTTCGAGGATCTTGGCTTCGAGCTCGTCGGCTAGGCGCTGCGCGTACTGCTGGTCGGTCTCGCCCGCTCCCTGGTCGCGATACGCGTAGCACGGCGCCACATGGTGCGCCGGCACCAGCAGGGGCAGGAATGGCTCGCGGCGCCATGCATTGCCGCCGATGGCCAGCGCGCCCAGGGTGTTGCCGTGATAGCTCTGGCGGCGCGCGATAAAGTGGCGGCGCTCCGTCTGCCCGATCTCCACGGAGTATTGCCGCGCCAGCTTCAACGCGGCCTCCACCGCCTCGGAGCCGCCCGAGACAAAGTAGACGTGGTTGAGATCGCCGGGGGCCGCTTGCGCCAAGGTCCGGGCCAGTTCTTCCGACACTTCGGTGGTGAAGAACGACGTATGCGCATAGGCGAGCGAGTCCACCTGCTGCTTGATGGCCTCGATCACGCGGGGATGCCCGTGGCCCAGGCAGGACACCGCGGCCCCGCCCGAAGCGTCGATATAGTGCTTGCCGTTGCTGTCGATCAGCTCGATGCCCTTGCCGGCGACTGCCACGGCGAGAGTCTGGCGGGGATTGCGGTGGAATACGTGGGTCATGATGTTTGGTGTTGAAGCGTAAAGTCGAATCAGGGGCGCGGGCGGTGCGTGAGAACCTGGCCGGGGAATGCGGGAATGACGTGTGTCGCTTCCCACACGCGCTGGCCGTTGACCCAGACGCCATCGATGCCTTCGCTGAGGCGAATCGGATCCTCGAAGGTGGCGTTGTCCTGCACGCGGTCTGCGTCGAACAGGACCAGGTCGGCGAACTGGCCGGCCCGGATCAGCCCGCGGTCCGTGAGCCCGTATTGCTCGGCCGCAAGCCCGGACATCTTGCGCACGGCCTGCTCGAGTGTCATCAGGCCGGCCTCGCGCACCATCCGCGCGAGGATACGCGGGAAGGTGCCCCACTGGCGCGGATGGGGACGCGGGTCGAACGGCAATCCATCCGAGCCAAAAATGGTCAGGGGGAAGCTGGCAATGCGCTCGACGTCCGCTTCATCCATGATGAAGTAGATGGCGGCGGCAGGCTTCAGCCTATCCAGCAGGCCATGCTCGTCCAGCCCCAGCGTCTGCATGAGTTCCTGGAAATCCCGGCCGCCCGCATCCGGATAGCCTTTGGACCAGGTGATCATGGTGCGCGAGGATTGGCGTACGCGATCCAGCCGGAGCATGGTCGAGGTGGCGGGATAGGGATGGCAGTCCAGGCACAGTGGCTGCAGCTTGGACGCTTTGTCCAGGATGGCCAGGGTTTCCACGGAGCGGCCGTGATTGCGTTTGCCTGCCACCTTGTGATGCGAGAAGACGATGCGGCAATCCAGCGCCCCACCAATCCTGAGCGCCTCTTCCATCGATGGCACGATATCGTCGGTCTCGTCGCGCAGGTGGGTGGAGTAGATGCCCCCGAATGCCCGCAGCGGCTCGCAGACCTGGATGATCTCCTCTTCCGTGGCCGCGGCGGCCGGCGGATAGAAGGTGCCAGTGGAAACGCCGAAGGCGCCTGCCTTCATGGCTTTTTCCACCTCCACGCGCATGACGGCCACTTCCTCGGCATTGGCCGCGCGGCTCACGTCCGGCATGGCCTTGACGCGGAGCGTGGAATGTCCGAGCAATGGCACCACATTCACGTTGGCCGGCTTGGCGCGCATGGCATCAAGCCAATCGGCAAATTCGGCAAACCGGAACAGTGCCGCCGGCCCCATCAGGTCCAGGGGCTGCGGCGGATCGCTGGTGACCAGCGGCGCCACGCTGATGCCGCAGTTGCCTGTCACCACCGTGGTGATGCCCTGCGAGACCTTGGGCTCCATCTCCGGATGCACCAGCAGGTAGCCGTCGTCGTGCGTGTGGGCATCGATGAAGCCCGGCGCCAGCACCCGGCCCGCCGCGTCGATCACTACCCTGGCCTGCATGCCGGCCAGGTCGCCGACGGCAACGACCCGGTCGCCTGCGACGGCGACATCCGCGATGCGCCGCGGCGCGCCCGTGCCGTCGACCAGGGTCGCGCGCCGGAACAGCAGATCTGCAGTGCTGGCGGCCTCAATGGGCAATTCCGACATGACTTATCTCCCCCTGCTTACTGTGGCTCGATTCCCGCTTGCTTGACCACCTCCGCCCACTTCACGGTCTCCCGGGCCGCAAAGCCGGACAGCGCCTGCGGCGCGCCGCCGACAGGTTCCGCGCCAAGGGCCGCGAATTTCGCCTTCAAGGCGGGATCGGCCAGTGATTGATTGAACGCGGCGTTAAGCCGCGCAACGCTTTGCGCGGACGTGCCGCCTGGCGCCACCAGCCCGCCCCACGCCACGCCTTCGAAACCCGGCACACCGGATTCGGCGATGGTGGGCAGCTCCGGCAGCATGGGGGACCGATTCAGGCTGGTCACCGCCAGCGCCCTGAGCTTGCCCGCCTTGATCAGCGGCAGGATCGTGGGCATGTTGTCGATCAGCACGTTGACCTGCCCGCCCATCACATCGGTGGCGGCCTGCGGGCTACCCTTGTAGCCAACGTGCATCCAGTTGAGCCTGGCTCGGTCGGCCAGCAACTGGCCGGTGAGGTGGCCCGACGTGCCCTGCCCGGGCGAGGCGAACGTCACCTTGCCGGGATGCGCATTGACGTAGCGGAGCAGTTCGGCAAAGGTCTTGACCGGCAGGTCGTTGTTGACGGCGATGACGTTGGGCACCTTGAACAGCAGCACCACCGGCACGAAATTGTCCGGGCGGTAGCTGAGTGTCTTGAAGGTGCTCTTGTTGATCGCCAGCGTGACGTTGTTGGCATACCCCAGCGTGTAGCCATCCGGCGCGGCGCGCTCGATCTCGGAGATGCCGATGATGCCGGACGCCCCCGGCTTGTTGTCGATCACGAACGCCTGGCCGAGCGTCTTGCCTACCTCGGCGGTCAGCGCCCGCATCAGCACATCGGGGCTGCCACCCGCCGCGGACGGCACCACCAGCCGGATCGGCTTGGAGGGATAGGCATCGGCGGACCAGGCCGATGCGAGCGGGGCCGCGGCGCAGCATAGAAACGCGGCTCTGAGCGTGAAGGCAACCGTGGAGTTTTTCAAAGCTTGTCCTCTGGCGTGGGGTGCTCGCACAAGCTGCCGGCACCGGTGAAGTATAAGAAAGCGCTCCCGGTTGTGCAACATATGTTTCCTTGTAAACTAAAGAGATTCGCTCGATTCATCCAGCGCCGAACCACGCCGGGGTCACGTCCCGTGCGTCGGGTGACCAGTTGTGCAACAATCGTTACATCCGCCAACCAGGACACCGCCCATGCCTATCGAAGTCTCCATGCCGCCGCAGAGCCTGGATGCATTGCTGGTTCATCTCCGGGAGAACTTCGCCACGCTCAGTACGCAGTTCCAGGGCGGGGCGCGCTACCTGCTCGATCATCCGCAGGAGATTCCCATCCTTTCCATGCGCAAGATTGCCGCGAATGCAGGTGTCCAGCCAGCCACCCTGGTGCGCCTGGCGCAGTTCCTTGGCTTCGAGGGCTGGCAGGGCCTGCGCGAGCTGTTTGTCGAGTCGATCCGCGGCGGCCCGCAGCCCTATGCCAAGCGTGCCAAGAAGCTGGTGCGCGAGAGCGGGTCGAGCCGGATGCTCACGGAAATGCTCGACGCCCAGCACCGCAACCTCGACCTGACCGGCGCTAACAATGCCGAGTCGATGCCGCAGGCTGCCGACCTGCTCAGCGCCGCGCCCAATGTGTATGTAGCGGGCTTTCGCTCGTGCTATCCCATTGCGTTCACGCTGCACTACGTGTATCGGCTGTTTCGCCCAACGGTGCACCTGATCCGTGGCGATGCGGGCACGCTCGAGATGGAGCTGCGCGCCCTGACGGCCAAGGACGCCGTGGTGGTGGTGAGCTTTGCGCCCTACTCCCAGGAGAGCATCCGCGTGGCCGATGCAGCGCGCGAGGCCGGCTGCCGCGTGGTCGCTCTGACCGACAGCACCGTCGCGCCAATTGCCTTGCATGCCGATTGCACGCTGCTGTTCTCTATCGACAGCCCTTCGTTCTTTCCGTCCATCACGGCCGGCGTGGCGGTGGCGGAAGCCCTGGTCGAGCAGTTGCTCGCCAAGAAGGGCAAGGGCGCGATCAAGGCGCTCGAACTCGCCGAAGGCCAGTTGCACCAGACGGGCGCCTATGTTCCGGCCAAGCGGAGCTAGCCGTGCGGACATGCGGACATGCGGACATGCGGACATGCGGATCCGGCTAGTATCCCGTTCAGCTGACTCGTTCGCAAAGTCTGTTGAGCTTGGAGCAGGAATTGTAGGTTGGGGGAAGTGTGCGATGTGTATTGCTTGTGGCCCGCTGAGATCCGTTAACAACGGAACGGGACACTAGCTGCGCGGGTAGCTGCCGGCCTGCGCATTGCGGCATAACCCTTGGGCTTCCAGGAACAGCGCCGCGTCGAGGCACCTCTCTTCCTGCCAGGCAGGCGCGATCAGTTGTACGCCCAAGGGCATGCCGGCCACGGCGCAAGGCGCGGCCACCACGGGCAGCCCGGCCAGCGAAACCGGACGGGTCAGGTGGCCGGCATCCGCGCGCGGGGCGTAGGTTCGCTTGCTGCCGGCGATCTGCTCCATCCCGATCAGGGGGGCTGCATAAGGCGTGGTGCACGCCAGCAGCAGGTCAACCTCGTCGAACAGTGCCTCCAGCTTTGCGCGCCACACGGCCTGGTAGGCCTTGGCCGTCCGGTACCAGCTCTCGGGAATGGCCAGGCCGGCCAGCATGCGCTGGCGTACAAAGGCGCTATAGGCAGGATGGCGCTCGGCAAATCCGCGTTGAAAATGATTGCGCCCGACTTCAAACGCGGAAATGATCGATGCGGCGTCGCGGGCCAGATCGGCTTCGGGCAGATCGATCATGCGCGCAGATCCAAACGCAGAAGCAACACGCAGCACGGCATCCTGGGCCTCGTCTTGCGCAAAATCGCCAAAGCCGGCTTGCAGAATCCCCACGCGCAGGGCGGCCATCGAATCGCCGGCTGCCGGCATCGGCTCCCCGGTGGCGGGTCCGGCTCCCAGCATCGCGCGGTACGCCAGTGCCAGCCCGGTTGCATCCGAGGCCATCGGACCAACCGCGTCCAGGCTCTCGGCATAAGGGAAGCACCCTTGCGTCGAAATGCGACCCGTGGTCGGCCGCAGGCCCCAGATGCCGCAGAACGACGCCGGCGCGCGAATGGATCCGTTGGTATCGGACCCGATGCCGACCGGTGCGACACCGGCTGCAATCGCCGCGGCGGTGCCCGCCGACGATCCGCCCGCGATCCTGGCTGGATCCAGCGGATTGCGCACCGGCCCGCCGATCACGTTCTCGCCGGTAGCGCCGCAGGCATACTCGTCCATCTGTGTCAGCGCCACCGGGATCGCGCCGGCTGCCATCAACGCTTGCACCACGGCGGCACTGCTGGTGGCGGGCGGCTCGCTCGCCCGCGCATGGGCGCCGGCAAGCGTCGCGTGGCCTTGCACGTCCAGCAGGTTCTTGATGACGAAGGGCACACCGGCCAGAGGGCGCGGGGCCTCGCCGCCAAAGCGCGCCGCGCCACAGGCGCCAGCGCCGGCAGTGGCCTCCTCCACCAGCAGCCGGGAGACGCAGTTCAGCGCCTCGACCTGTGCCGCCCTGGCAAGGCTAGCCCGAACCACGTCTTGCGCGGTAAGGCTGCCGCTCCGGAGCTGCGCCGCGATGCCAGCGGCGCAATGCAAATCAGCCGCCATTGCCGCTCTCCCCCCTACCGCGCTCCTGCCCGCATGCCATGGCGATGGCAAGCCCCTGCGCCATGCCCTCCATGCCCTGCACCAGCGCCACCACGGCCTCGGTATCCTGCGCGCAAACCGGCGGCCGGACCTTGCCGATGGCCACCTCGACGGCGGCAAGCAGTTCCGCCTGCGTCATGCGTTGCATCGCCATCTCACACCGGCCGGTCGGACATGAGCTTGCGCGGAATGGCGAGGATCAGCGCCGCGGCAATCAGCATCATGGCGGCCAGTGCCAGCACGCCCAGCGTGATGCTGCCGGTGGACTGCTTGATGCCGCCCATGAGCACGGGGCCGATCAAGCCGGCGAGGCTGGCAGCGCTGTTGATCATGGCGATGCCGCCGGCGGCGGCCGTGCCTGCCAGCACGCGGCCCGGCAGGCCCCAGAACATTGCCAGCGTCGTCATCAGGCCGGAGATGCCGATGGTCAGGAACACCATGGCCATGACGGTATTGTGCGCAAACAGCGTGCTGGCCCACATGGCGGCCGCCGCGATAAAGAGCGGGACGGCGGCATGCAGGCGCCGCTCTCCCACGCGCTCTGCATGCGCCGCGTTGCGGTTCATCACCACGCAGGCGACGCTGTATGGGATTGCCGTCAGCAGGGCAATCTCGAGGGGCGACTGCATGCCCGTGGACTGGATGATGGTCGGGAGCCAGAACACCAGGCCGTAGTTGCCGATATTGAACAGCAGGCAGATGCCCATCAGCATCCACAGCACCGGGGACTTGAGCGCGGCCACGAAGCTCGTGTTCTTGCGGGCGTTCTCGGTCGATAGCGTGGCTGTGATCGCCGCGGCTTCCGCCTTGGTCAGCCACGGCGCGGTCTGCGGCGACTCCGGCAGCATCTTGAGCACGAGCAGGCCCAGCACGATCGCCGGCAACGCTTCGATCACGAACATCCACTGCCAGCCCTGCAGGCCATGCAGATCGTGCGTGCCGGACATCAACGCGCCAGAAATCGGCCCGCCCAGTACCATCCCCAGCGGCATCGCCAGGAAGAGGATCGACATGATCTTCGACTGCCGGGCCGCCGGATACCATTTGTTCAGATACATGACCGCGGCAGGGAAGAAGCCGGCCTCCGTCACGCCCAGCATGAAACGTGCGAAGTAGAACTCCGTTGGCGTGGTCACCAGCATGGTCGCGGCGGAAACCAAACCCCACACGATCATGATGGCGGCCATGCTCTTGCGCATGCCCAGCCGGTAGATCAGCAGGCTGCTGGGTACCTGGCAGAGCATATAGCCCCAGAAGAAGATGCCGGCACCGATGCCGTACACCACGTCGCTCAGCCCCAGCGCCTGCTGCATCTGCAGCTTGGCAAAGCCAACATTCACCCGATCCAGGTAGCTGAAGAAATAGCAAAGGACGATGAACGGCACGATGCGCCTGGTCACCTTGGCGAAGGCGGCGGCGTCCAGCCCGCTCCCCGCGACGGGCGCCTCTGCCGCAACATCCAGGGCGGCGGCGTTCTTTACAACGGTCATGCTGGTCTCCTCCTGGTACGGGATTACTCAAACGCTTCGTCGTTCGGCTGGTCGTAAGCCTTCTTGACCGCAGCGCTCATCGGAAACTCGAAATTGATGTTCTTTGGCGGCACCGGCTTGCTGAACCATTTGTCGTACAGGCCCTTGATCTCGCCGCTCTTCATCAGGCCGGTGATCACCCCATCGACCAGCTTCTTGAACTCGGGATCGTCCTTGCGCATCATGAAGCCGTAGGCCTCGAACGATTGGGGCGTGCCAACCACTTCCCATTGCGCCGGGTTCGGCGCCAGCGTTTTCGCGCCCGACAGCAGCACGTCGTCCATCATGAAGGCGGCGACGCGGCCCGATTGCAGGATCAGGAACGACTCGCCGTAGTCCTTGGCGCTCTGGATGGTGATGTTGGCCTTCTTCTCGTCGTTGAGCTTGCGCAGGATCCGCTCGGACGTGGTGCCCGCATTGGTGACCACGGCCTTGCCGCTGAGATCCGGGAAGTCGTGGACCGGGCCGCCCGTCTTGACCAGCAGGCGGGTGCCGGCAACAAAGAAGGTAGTGGAGAACGACACCTGCTGCTGGCGCGCTTTCAGGTTGGTGGTGACCCCGCACTCCAGGTCGACCGTGCCGTTCTGGACCAGGGAGATGCGGTTCTGCGACGTGACCGGCACCATGCGGACGTCAAGCTTGGCCAGCCCGGTCTGCTTCCTGACCTCGGCCACCACCTTGTCGCAGATGTCCTGCGAGTAGCCGATCACCTTCTGGTTGCTGTCGTAGTAGGAGAACGGGATCGAGGTGGTGCGATGCCCGATCGTGATCGTTCCCGACTCCTTGATCCGGGCCAGCGTTGGGCTGGCAGCCACATCCGAGGCCTGGGCCGCCCCCACGCCAAGCACCGCTCCCAGCATGGCAAATCCGAGGCTGGTGGCTTTCACGGCTTTCATTTATCGCTCCTTGTTTAGCAGACATGCGATGGGCCATCGCATTGGAATACTATTCATGGAGCAACAATTGTTCCATCATGGATAACCATGAAACATATGTATTTTTCACGGCAAAAATGAAGTAACAGACGCATCACGCACCAACAGTGCGATACATATGGTGCATGCCGGCCTCGTTTCGAGGCATGGCCGGACCAGCAAGCCCTCACAACAAGGCGTAGCATGTCGCTCGCCCAAGCCTTCGACCCACCCAGCCTCATGCGCTCCCTGCGTTCCATGCGATCCCTGCCGCCCCTCGTGACCCTGCGCGCGTTCGAAGCCGCCGCAAGGCGCCTGAGCTTCAGCCTGGCGGGGCAAGAGCTTTTTGTGTCACAAAGCGCCGTCAGCCACCATATCCAGCGGCTGGAGAGCGACCTGGGCGTGGCCCTGTTCGAGCGGCGTGCCCGCGCGGTTGCGCTGACCCCGGCGGGCCAGGCCTATTACGCCAAGGTGCATGCGGCGTTCGAGCTGCTGCGCGAGGGCACCGAGCAGGTACGCTCGCCCGCCAGCGCGCGTACGACGCTGACCGTGGGGCTGCTGGCGTCCTTTGGCACGCGCTGGCTGGCGCCGCGCTTGCAGGCGTTCTCCCTGGCGCATCCCGGCATCGACCTGCAGTTGCGGCCCGATATCGCCCTGGCCGACGTGGCCGGCGGCGAGGTGGACGTGGCGATCCGCTACGGGCGCGGCGCCTGGCCAGGCGTGCAAGCGCAGCAACTCATGCCGGAGCGCCTGTCGGTGGTCTGCGTGCCGGGCCTGATCGCCGGGCCGGATCGGCCCGCCAAGCCGCAGGACCTGCTGCGCTTTCCGTTCTTGTCGTCGCATGCCCGGCAGCCGTTCGAGTGGGATGCGTGGTCACGCCGCTTTGGCCTGGACCTGGGCCAGGCGCAGACTGTGCACCTGCATGACTACAACATCGTGGTGGAAGCGGCGCTAGCCGGCCAGGGCATCGCCATGGGCCGCCACCGCCTGATCGCCCAGCAACTGGCCAGCGGCGCGCTGGTGCAGGCCCTGCCCGACGCGGTACTGGATGATCCCGGCATCGGCTGGTGGCTGGTCGCGCCGCGCGGGGCGCTGGGCGAGGCCGCATCGGCATTCCGTGCCTGGCTGTTGACGGTAGCCGCTGAGGATTTGCTGGAAGGAACGTGATGCCACGTGACGCCATGTGACGCCACGTAACGGAACGTATTAGTTTTGCTCATGCGTGCGGGGCAAGAATTGATTGGTTTCCCGGCCGCCAAGCCGATAGGATGGGCCTTCTCAATCTCTTTCCCGCGCAACCGACATGACCCTCTCCCTCTCCGCCCGCGTAGCCGAACTCGGCCTGACCCTGGAAGCCGCGGCCGCGCCCGCCGCCAACTACGTACCGTTCGTGCAGGACGGCAACCTGCTCTTTATCTCCGGCCAGATCTCCCGCGAGAATGGCCAGGCCGCGTACCTGGGCCGCCTGGGCGACAATATTCCGGACGAAGACGGCGTGCGGGCGGCGCGGCTGTCGGCGCTCGGCATCCTGTCGCAGATCGCTGCCGCCACGGGTGACCGGCTGGACCGGGTGGCCCGCGTGGTGCGGCTGGGCGTCTTCGTGGCCTGCACGCCGGACTTCAACCGCCAGAGCGCCATCGCCAACGGCGCATCGGACCTGATGGTGCAGGTCTTCGGCGATGCGGGCCGCCATGCGCGCAGCGCCGTGGGCGTGGCCTCGCTGCCCGCCGGCGTTGCCGTGGAAGTCGAAGCGGTCATCTCGCTGACCTCGGCCTGAACTGAACGCGCATCACAGGAACCCTCATGCCCGCTCCCCTCACCGCTGCCGCCGTTGACGCCTTGCGCGCCCTTACCCCGGGCGCGCAAGGCACCACGCATTTCAACCACGGCGGCGCCTCCCTGCCGTCCTCGGCCACGCTCGAGGCGATCTACAGCCACCTGCAGCGCGAGGCCACGCTGGGGCCGATGGAAGCCGGCGTCGCGGCGCGCGAACAAACGGAACGCGCGCGCACCCTCGCCGCGCAGCTGCTGAACGCTCAACCGGCGGAGATCGCACTGACCACGGGCAATTCGCCCGGCTGGGGCGCCGCGTTCGCGGCCCTGGGGGCGTGGCAGCCCGGCGAGCGTATCCTGGTCGGGCGCCACGAATGGGGCGGTAACCTGGCCGCCATGCGCCTGACGGCCCAGCGCGCGGGCGCCTCGATCGAGACCATTGCGTCCGACAGCAGCGGCGCCGTGGACCCCGAAGCGCTGGAGGGCATGATCGACCACCGCGTGCGCCTGATTGCACTGACCTGGCTGCCGGCCAACGGCGGCCTCATCAATCCGGCAGCGGCCATCGGGCAAGTGGCGCGGCGCCACGGCATTCCGTACTTCATCGACGCGGCGCAGGCGGTGGGGCAATTGCCGATCGATGTCGCCCAGCTGGGCTGCGACGTGCTCAGCGGCGCAGGACGCAAGGCTCTGCGCGGCCCAAGGGGCACAGGCCTGCTGTACGTGCGGCAGGACTTCCTGCCCCGGCTCACGCCAGCATTCGTCGACACGTACTCCGCGCCCCTGGACGCGGATGGCGAGCCGGTGTTGCGGGCCGGCGCGGCCTGCTTCGAATCGGCGGAAGCGGCGATGGCGCTGCGCTGCGGGCTGGCCAACGCCCTACAGGAAGCCCTGGAGATCGGCCTCGACAACATCCGTGCTCGGATCGACAGCACCGCGCAGGCGCTGCGCGCACAGCTGGCCGAGATACCTGGCGTGACCGTACTGGACCAGGGCCGCGAGCGTTCCGGGCTGGTGGCGTTCAACGTGGCCGGCCAGGACGCCGTGGCGGTGCAGCGCAGGCTGGCGGCGCAGGGCGTGGTGATCGGCAGCAATGGCGTTCCCTATACGCCGCTGGACATGAACGCGCGCGGGCTCAGCCAGGTCGCCCGCGCTTCGGTCAGCTACCTGACCACAGAGGCGGAGATCGGGAGATTGCTGGACGCTTTGCGGGCTTTGGCGTGAACCGTGACGAATTGTGACGGATAGCAAAACCAAAATGCGTGCAGACTAGCGGGCCTTCCCACCAAGACCCTCAAGGATGTATGCAGATTGGACCCTTTGCCCTCCCGGTTGCCCCCCTCATCCTGATCGTCAGCATCGCCGTGGCCGTGATGGTCGGGCGCGCCATCGGCAAGGATCGGGCGAGCATCGAGCGCGTGATTCTTGCCATCGTGCTGGTGAGCCTGGTAGTAGCGCGGCTGGTGTTTGTCATGCATTACCTGCCAGCCTATGGCGCCGACTGGCTGACGATCCTGGATATCCGGGACCAGGGCTTTGACCTCCTCGCGGGCGCCACAGCGGGTGGCTGCGTGCTTGCCTGGTATCTGTTGCGCCGTCGTGCGATGCGCAAGGCGCTGCTGGCCGCGGCAGCAGCGAGCGTGGTGGTCTGGAGCGCGGCAACCCTGATGGCGGACGGTTCCGGACCGCCGCCGTCGGTCCCTGTCGTCGCGCTGGTCAACACAGCCGGCCAGCTTCAGCCCCTGGCCATGGCCAACGGCAAGCCGACGGTGGTGAACCTGTGGGCCACCTGGTGCCCGCCGTGCCGGGCCGAGATGCCGGTGCTTGCCAAGGCGCAGGCAGACAACCCGCACGTGAACATCGTCTTCGTGAACCAGGGAGAGCCGCGCGATATCGTGCAGCGCTACCTGGACGAAACCGAGGTGCGGATCGGCAACCTCCTGTTTGATCCCAAGCTCGAGGTGGCTAAAGCCACGGGGGTCAAGGGGTACCCGACGACGCTTTTCTATGATGCGCTGGGCCGCCTGCTGTCGACGCATCTCGGCGGATACTCGCGGGCGACGTTCGAGCATGCCCTGAAGCAGTTCCGCTAGGCAGCGCCTGCAGACCAGGTCCTTCAACGTATCGGCCGTGACGCTGTTCGATGCGGTGATCCACGCCGACATCGGCCCGCGCTGGCGCCTGCAGCTCAATGCCTCGAACCTGTTCAACAAGGCGTACGTGGCGGGCGAAGCGACGCGTTCCGCCCGCCTGCCCGCTTAGCCGCAACCTCGTGCGGCTCAGTGCGCGGGCACCCCGTTTTTCCAATGCCGCCAGTCCTTGACGATCGCGTTCACCAATGGCGCGCCAGCGCGATACAGATTGTCCAGGGCAGGCACGAAGGCCCCCTGCGCCTGATAGTCCAGGAGGTTGTCAACGCTCGACCCGCCTTCTGGCGGGCGGTCGAAGTCCGATCCTGCGCGCAGTACCGCAACGCGCTGCGTGTCGGCAAGACCTGCCGCCTGCGCGCGCTTGATGACTTCAAAGGTCGCGTTGTCCTCTTGCTGCGTGGTGCAGTAAACGCCCTTGCCGTCGGTCAGCAGCTTGGTCCAGTCCCGCGCGCGTTGTCCCAGCGCGTTTCCGGAGAACCATGTATCGCTTGCGAGGGTGTCGCACTGGATCACGGCAGGCGGCTGGTTGGCGGGCGCGCTCTGGTATTTCGCCCGGTAGGCTTGCGCTTGTCCACTGTCTGCGAGCTTCACGTCACGTGAGAGCGCATAGGCTTTTTGCAGCAGTGCCTCGTTGAGCCGGAATACTTCCGTACGGTAGTCGAGGGGCGGCTTCTCCGTTTCACTCCGGGTGTTGATGCCGAGATAGCCCGACTTCCAGCCGCTGGGGATTTCGCGGGCATCCAGCTCCCACTGGATGCCAAAGTCGACCAGGTACCGCGCCCATGCCACGGAACCAAGGGTACCCTGTGCCGGGTCGATGCCCGCGATGCCCGATACCAGGAAGTATGTCTTTCTCAGGTCGAATAGCCTTGAATACAGCAGCGCTGCCATGGAGGCGGCGGCGTTGGCATGGCCCATGCCGGTCGTGACCACGCAGACAGCATCGCGATTGCAAAGCAGCGCCGGTGCGTCGGGTGACAAGCCGGGAACGGCAATTTTCTGCGTAGGCCCGAGGTGATCGAGCCATGTCCTGGCTTCCGGCGCGAACATTGCGATGACGAGCACCTTGACCGCCCGGGGCGAGTATGGGCGTGAGGGCGGCGCGGCATGCGCGCCCGCCAGGGACAGGCATGCCAGGCCGGTGCAGGCAAGCGTGCGAAACATCGTTTTTTTCAACATGGGGTGCCTTGATCCGTCGCGGCGTTGTCTGGATGCATCAGAATCGATAGCCCGCGCCGAGATAGTAGCCCCAGTGGAGCACTGCGATGTGGCAAGCGGCGCGCCCTCAGGGCGGCGGATCCATCCCGCCGCGAACTTCGCGCGCCCGTCCCAGTAAAAATTCGCGCTCGCGGGCGTTGCGCGTCATGCCGGCGGCCCGCTCGAACTCGGCGCGGGCCTCGTCGAAGCGGCCGAGCTTGAGCAGCAGGTCGCCGCGCACGCTGGGCAGCAAATGGTACTTCGCCAGCGAGGACTCGGTGAGGAGCGCATTCACCAGTTCCAGCCCGGCCTCGGGCCCGAAGGCCATGCCGATCGCCACCGCGCGGTTCAGCTCCACCACCGGGGACGGCGCCACCTCCGACAAGGCGTCGTAGATGGCGGCGATCTGCGCCCAGTCCGTATCGGCTGCGGCGGTGGCGCGCGCGTGGCAGGCGGCCAGCGCCGCCTGCAAGGCGTAGGGACCGAGCGCCCCGCCCAGTTCTTGCGCGCGCGCCAGCGCCACCAGCCCGCGCCGGATCAGCAGGTGGTCCCAGCGGCTGCGGTCCTGATCCAGCAACAGCACGGGGCGGCCTTGCGCATCGACCCGCGCATGCGTGCGCGAGGCCTGGATCTCCATCAGCGCCACCAGCCCGTGCACCTCGCTCTCGTCCGGGGCCAGGCCGGCCAGGGTGCGGCCCAGCCGCAGCGCTTCCTCGCAGAGCGCGGGGCGCATCAGGTCATCGCCGGCGGTGGCGGAGTAGCCTTCGTTAAAGATCAGGTAGATCACTTCCAGCACGGAGGCCAGGCGCGGCGCGCGCGCCTGCGGCCCAGGTACCTCGAAGGGCACGCGCGCGGCGCCGAGGGTGCGCTTGGCGCGCACGATGCGCTGGGCAATGGTGGGTTCCGGGGTCAGGAAGGCGCGCGCGATTTCCTCGGTGGTCAGCCCACCCAGCAGGCGCAGCGTCATGGCGACCCGCGCATCGGTGGAGAGCACCGGATGGCAGGCGGTAAAGACCAGCCGCAGCAGGTCGTCGCCGATGTCATCCTCGCGCGCGGCATCCAGCGCATCGACAAAATCCGGCACTACGTGGGCCTCCATCGCTTCGAGATCGTGGCCGATCTGCTCATGCTTGCGGGCGTGCAGCGCTTGCTGGCGCAAGTAGTCGAGCGCACGGTTCTTCGCCGTGGTCATCAGCCAGGCGCCCGGGTTGTCCGGCACGCCGGTCTCGGTCCAGCGCTCCAGCGCGGCAACCAGGGCGTCCTGCGCCAGCTCCTCGGCCAGGCCCACGTCGCGCACCACGCGCGCTACATGGGCAATGACCTTGGCGGATTCGATCCGCCATACGGCTTCGATCGCCCGCTGCGTCGTTGTCGTCGCCACCACCGCGTGCCTCAGGCTGCGCCGTCGGCGGACGGCTCCATGTACACGAGCTCCCAGATATGGCCGTCGAGATCCTCGAAGCCGTGGGCATACATAAAGCCATGATCCTGCGGCGCGCGCGGGCTCTTGCCGCCGCTGGCAAGCGCCTTGGCGACCAGCGCATCGACTTCGGCGCGGCTCTCGCAGGACAGGGTAATCAGCACTTCGGTGCTGTCCGAGGTGTCGCACAGCTTGCGGTCGGTGAAGCCCTTGAAGAACGCATGCTTGAGCAGCATCGCGTGGATGTTTTCGCCGATGACCATGCAGGCAGCGTTGTCGTCGGTGAACCGCGGGTTGAAGGTGAACCCCAGGCCCTTGAAGAAATCCTGCGAGCGCTGCAGGTCGGCCACGGCGAGGTTCAGGTAGATTTGCTTGTGCATGATTCGTCCTTGGATTCGGTTTCACGCGATTGGGTAAATGCCAGGCGGGTTGCCCCGCTTACCGGGCCGCCGGCGCCTCGGCCAGCACCTTCAAGTTGACCAGCCCGTCCTCGAAATCCTTGCCCACCATCTTGTCCATATTGAATACGAGGTGCACCAGCTTGGCAAAGTACGGCACGCCGCCTTGCATCGACCACGTCACCCTGGTGGCATCGGCTTCGGGCTTGAGCGTGAATTCGGCGGTGTTGTGGGCCTCGAACCGCTTGATGAAATCCAGCCGCATCGTGACCTTGGCGGCTGGCACGGTATCGAGGATCTCCATGCGGCCCACACCCACCTTGTCGCTCTCCCAGGCATAGGCGGCACCCTGCCCGCTGCGCGTGGCGCCGTAGGTGCCCTTCAGGGCCGGGTCCTTCTTTTCATAGGGGTTCCACTGGTTGAAGTTGTGGAGGTCGTTGATGAGCGCGAACACGCGCTCCGGCGGCGCCTTGACGCTGGCGCTGCGCTCCACGCGGAAGGTATCGGGCCGCGTGGCGGCGTAGATCAGCAAGAGGGCAATGGCGGCGAAGACGGCTAGCAGGATGGGCTTGAGCATGATGGCGGGATCCGGCAAGGGTTGGGTTGGGTTGGGCCCGGGATGGGAGCGTTGGCTCAGTGCTGGCCGACGTTCAGGTCGCGAAAGCGCTCCACCGCGGGGCTCGGCGCGAAGTCTTCCAGCTCGAACAACTGCCGTACCTCGATCTCTCCGTCGGCCATCTCGCCATGCGGCGACGGAAAGCGCCGCGCCCATTCCATCGCTTCCTCGCGGTTGCGCACCTGGATCAGCGTGTAGCCAGCCACCATTTCCTTGGTTTGCGCAAACGGCCCGTCGATGACGCTACGCTGCCCGGCGGCATAGCGGATGCGCCAGCCGGCGGAAGTGGGCTTGAGTCCGGCGGCGTCGAGCAGCACGCCCGCCTTGGCCAGTTGCTCGTGATACGCCGCCATCGCGGCGAAAAGGCTTTCGTCCGGCATCGCGCCGGATTCACTGCCTTGCGTGGCTTTCACCAGGATCATGAATCGCATCGCGTTCTCCTTAGCTTGGGTTGCTGGTAGTCGGTGGTGAGCCATGCCGGTGGCATCTTGCTGGCATCTTGCTGGCATCTCGCTGACTCCTACCGCTACGACGAAGCGCGCGTCGCCGGATCGACATCCTGTGCAAAAAAACCGCAAACCAAGGGTAACTACCTAGACGAAGCCATGCGGGACCCGATCCGCGGGCAGCCTTACAGGAAGCATGGCCCGACCTCGCGGACCTCCACGGTGCTCCATGCCGCGGCGGGACACTCGGCGGCGATGGCAATGGCTTCATCCTGCGTGGCGCAGTCGAGCAGGAAATAGCCTCCGATCATTTCCTTGGCTTCAGCAAAGGGGCCGTCGAGCAGGTCGCGGCGGCCGCCGCGCACCTGCACCCGCACGCCCTTGTCTTGCGACGTAAGCGAGTTGACGCCCAGCAGCAGCCCGCGCTCATTCAGGCCTTCGGCAAAGCGCTGCATGCTGGCGTAGGCTTCGCGCCCTTCTTCCGGGGAACGCTCGGCGCGCTGGCCAACGGGCTCGACGATCAGCAGCATGTACGACATAGGGTCTCCAGTTCGTTTCCGTTCGTTTCGATCATTTTTGGCGGTTTGCTTGCCGCCCACATCCTGCACGCCTTGGCCGCCGGCCGCAAGCGGCCGGCGCGCCACATATGGGCGGGGAAATTTCTTGGCCGTTAATTGCAATTACGCAAGGCTGGCCGGCCATTGCCTGCCCGGGCGGACAGTTTAATATGTCGACCTTGCTCCACCCGGCATCTAAAGCCCCCCATGACCGCATCGCGCCTGCCAACCAACCATCCCTCGTACTTCATCGACGGCGACACCGTGATCTGGTCCCACAGCGACCGGGCGCTCTGGGCCAAGGACGGCAGCCCGCTGCCCATCGCCCATCCGCAGGCCTTCCGCTTGCATGGGCGGGCGCTGGTTCACCGACGGCGAGCACGTCATCGTGCAAAGGCAGCGGCACGGTCTCCTACCATTTCTACCGGATCGAAGACGCCGACATCGCCACCTTCGAAGTCCTCAACGAGCGCTACGCCCGCGACGCGCGCCAGGCTTACTTCATTACCGGCAAGACCATCCGCACCCGCAGCCCGCAAGCCTTCCGGCCGCTGGTCTACCCGGACTGGCGCTGGCCGCAGAGCGGCCCGCTGGAGCCGGTAACCTGTACGCACGCCTACTACGCGGTGGACGCCGAGTCGGCCTACTTCAACGGCAAGCGCGTGATCGGCGCCGACGGCGCCACCGTGGTGGGCCTGCCGGGCAACTACATTGCCGATGCACAGCACGTCTACTACCTTGGCCAGCGCATCGAAGCCGACCGAGCCAGCCTGGTGGTGGCGCCCAACGGCGCAGGCCCGCTGCGATTGACCGACAAGATCGGCCCCATCGACGACGGCAAGCGCAAGACCGCGCTAGACCAGGCCGAAGTGGAGCGCTGGCGGGACTTCTTCACAGCACTGCCCGCGCTGCAGGACTACTGGTGGCACCGCCTGCAGGCACCAGCCGCATCATCCGCATCAGCGCGCGCAGTGGAATATGACGGCCACCGTCTCACCGGTCTCGATCCGGACACCTTTGCCGTGCAGGAACTGCCCGTTGGCCACGGCCTCGCCGGCGTGTTCTGCGGCGATGCCCATGGCATCCACTGGCTGCACAGGTATAGCCAGAGCGAGTGCGCGTTGACCCCGCTTTCCCCGCGGCCGATCGACAGCCTGCAAGCGCTGGGCGACGGCTATCTCAGCGACGGCGCCACCGTGTTCTTCGCGCCGAACCACTATGAAACGCCACAAGCCCTGCGCAAGGTCGATCCCGCCGGCTTTACCGTGCTGCAGGGCTATTGGGCAAGGGACGCCAGCCGTGCCTTCTATCGCGGCAAGGCTAAGAAGGGCGTGGACCCGGATGCCCTGCGTATCGCAGGCTGCTACGCGTGGGACGACGCGCAATTGTTCTGCGACGACAAGCCGCTCAAGGTGGCCGTGCCGCACGCTGCGCTACAGGTGCCCCACCCCAGCTTCCTGCTGGCGGGCGAGCAGCTCTTCTTCGGGCGCCGGCCGGTCTCGGCCAAGCGCGTGCACCTGCCCACCCTGGAATTCCTCGACGCGGACTTTGCGCGCGACCGCAAGCACGCCTATATCGTCGGCCACGTGAACCTGGTAGTGATCGAAGGCGCCGATCCGGCCAGCTTCCGCGTGCTTGAGACGGGCCGCGCCGCCGATGCGGCGCGCGAGTATGACGCGGCCGCGCTGAAGGAGACGACCGCGCCGGCAACCGACTAGGCACTGAAAGCCATCGGTACAATGCAAGGGACATGGTACGCATCGCTATTTCCTGAACCCGACGCCATCATGACCCAGGCTTACTCAGAAACCGTCAGCCGGATCCTTGCCTCCCATCTGCAAAGGCATACCCATGCGGCCGCGTCCGCCGGCGCTGCCGCCGCCCCGCCGCTCATCGTGCACCAGCATTTCACCGTCGCGAACGAGGCGGTGGCGCTGCAGTTGCCGGCCTGGCGCGATTATGTGGGCCGGATACTCGATGTCCCCCTCTCACGCGCGCAGGTTGCCAGCGGCTTCCGGGGCGAGATAGATACCTATGTGCTCAAGGACCTGACCTACCTGGACAGCCGCACCGACCCGGTAGGCCAGATTCGCACCACTGCGCGCATCTCCACCGACAGCGTGCGCGAATACGTCTTCCATGTGGCCGTGGACGGGATCGCCGAAACGGTGACGGACTTCTCCCGGCAGCGCAAATCGGCCCAGTTCGTGCCGGGCATCCTGGCGCTGGACCTGAGCCAGCCGATGCACATGCACCGCCCCACGCGCGCTCGGGTGCTGGCCTTCTTTGTGCCGCGCGCCACGGTGGAGGCGGCCATCCCCGATGCCGAGTCCATCCATGGCCGCGTGGTTACCTATACCTCGCCGCTGACGCGCCTGATCTTCGATCACGTGACGACGCTCTGCCGCAGCCTGCCGGCGATGCCGGAGGCCGACGCGGCAAAAACCATCCGCGACTGCGCGCACCTGATCATTGCCGCATTCGGCAAGCAAGCGCGCCTCGCCGGCAACGCGCGCGCGGCGGCCCGCGCCGCCATGCTGGAGCGGGTGCAGCGTTACGTGCAGGCCAATCTCCACCAGGAGGACCTCTCGCCCGAGAGCATCCTGCAAGCGTTCCAGCTGCCGCGCCCTACCCTGTACCGGATGTTCGAGCACGAAGGCGGCCTTGGCGCGTATATCCGCAACTGCAGGTTGCAGGCGGCTGCCGACGATCTCGTTCGCCTGCAGCATATCGGCATCGGCGAGATCGCCTATGGGCTGGGATTCAACAGCGCTTCGGACTTTACCCGTGCATTCCGTCGGGCCTACGGCGTGTCGCCACGGGATTTCCGGGGATTCTGACGGCAGGCGCCGGTGGATAGTGCTACCGGCTGCACCAGGATGGGCCGCATGCGCCATATGTCATGTAACCGTCATGCGCGCGCCATACAATCGGCGGCTTCCCAATAGTCCGAATGCCCTGGCGATGCCTGACGTTCCGGTTAACTCACACTTGGCTCGTTCCCGCTTCCGGCAGCCCTGTGCCGAGGATCTCTGCGTCGCCACGCCATCGGTGACCACGGAACAGAACAATCAGGAAGTCCTCGACGTGTTCGGCAAGCACCGGGACCTTGACAGCTTGCCGGTGACCGAGAACGATACGCCGATCGGGCTGATCAATCGTGCAATCTTCATGTCGCAGATGAGCAAGCCCTATCACCGCGAGCTGTACAACCGCAAGAGCTGCATCGCCTTCATGGACAAGGAGCCGCTGGTGGTCGATGCCGCCATGAGCATCGAGGCCCTGACCTTCAAGGCGGTGGAGTATGGCGAGAAAGCGCTTGCCGATGGCTTCATCATCGCGCGCGACGGCCGTTTCCTTGGCATCGGGCATGGCTTGCAGCTGATGCGCGTGGTCGCGGACATGCAGGCCGAGAAGAACCGCCAGATCATGCACAGCATCGACTACGCCAGCACCATCCAGCGCTCGATGCTGCGCCCCTCGCGCGAGGCGCTGGCCAGGACGCTCGGCGACGCGGGCCTGGTCTGGGAGCCGCGCGATGTGGTCGGCGGAGATTTCTATCACTTTGCCGCGTTCGAAGACGGCTGGTTCGCCGCGCTGGCCGATTGCACGGGCCACGGCGTACCGGGCGCGTTCCTGACCCTGATCTCCTCGTCCATCCTGATCCAGGCCATCGAGCAGCGTGGCCCGCGCGACCCCGGCGCGCTCTTGATGGCGGTGAACCGCGGCATCAAGCAGATGCTCGGGCAGATCGATGGCGATGATGAAACTGAAACGCCCGGCTCGAATGATGGCATGGATGCGGCGTTCTTCTGGTTCGACAACACCAGCCGCCGGCTCGTGTTCGCCGGCGCCAAGAGCGCCTTGTTCGTGCTGCAGCCCGGCGAGGAGGAAGGCGAGATCGTGGACGGCGAGCGCATGGGCGTCGGCTATGTCGACACCGGCATGGACTTTGCCTGGCAGAACCGCGTGGTCCAGACCCAGCCCGGCAGCGTGGTGTTTGTGACCACCGATGGCCTGATCGACCAGATCGGCGGCCCCAAGGAAATCGCCTTTGGCAAGCGCCGCATCCGCGAAGCGATCCGCGCAAGCCGGGATGCTTCGGCGGCGCAGATCAACGAGGCCGTGCTGGACCAGTATCGTGCGTGGCAAGGCCATCACCGGCGCCGCGACGATCTCACCTTTTTCTGCTTTCGCGTTCAATAGCACCGATATGAACGGTAATTCGATTGACCATGAATATGGGCCCTTCTTTGAAATGGCCCGGGAACGCAACGTGATCTTCTACTACGTCGGCTACTTCTCCCAGAACATCATCGCGGCGATGTCCGATGCAGTCCGGCTGCAACTGACGGTGAGCGGCGTAGATAGCTCGACCCGGCGCAAGCTGTTTTCCTCGTTCGTGGAGATGGCGCAGAACATCGTGCATTACTCGTCCGACGCGCTCACGCCGCCGACCCAGGACAACAACCAGCTGCGCCACGGCTCGGTGTGCATCTGCATGATGGAAGACCGTTACCGGCTGATGTGCTCCAACCCGGTGGCGATCACCCG
The DNA here is from genome assembly GCF_044627735.1 of Cupriavidus sp. CuC1. NCBI lineage: Bacteria > Pseudomonadati > Pseudomonadota > Betaproteobacteria > Burkholderiales > Burkholderiaceae > Cupriavidus > Cupriavidus sp. CuC1. Next base: position 69,956 of record NZ_JBIUHC010000007.1, read on the forward strand.
CGTAGCACAGCTGCGCGCCGCGCTGGAGCCGTTGCGCACCATGACGCTGGACCAGATCAAGCAGGCCTACAAGGAAACCATGCGCGCCGAAGCGCCGGTGGGCAGCAAGGGCGCCGGCCTGGGATTCCTGACCGTAGCCCGCGATGCCAGCGCACCGCTGGAGTACAGCTTCCAGCCCATCGACACGGACCCGGTATCGACGATGTTCTTCCTTACCGCCACCATCTGAACTACTGAACGGGATCGAAAGGGAAACTGATGGAAAACCTGTTCATTGCCGCCACACCGACCTCGCCCGAGGTGAGCTTTGATTTCAAGCAGCACAGGCTGTCCCTCAAAGGCGAGTCCTATCCGGAAAACGCCGCGGTGTTCTACGGCGACGTGATCCTGCGCCTGCGCAAATACCTGGCAGCCTGCGAGAACACCGAAGTCACCGTGCACGTGGCGCTGACCTACTTCAACAGCTCCAGCACCAAGGTGCTGTTCAGCATGTTCGACGCCATGAACGATGCGGCCGAAAAGGGCAACCAGGTGATCGTGCACTGGTATCACGACGTGGACGACGACACGATCCTGGAATTCGGCCAGGACCTGCACGCCGACTTCCCCGCCATCGATTTCCTCGACCACGCCACCACGGCAAGCTGACCCGCGCATGTCCGAGCCAGATCTCTTCGAGTCGGAAAACAGCGTCCTGGCAGGCGCCAGGGCGGTATTCGGCAATCCCGATGCCGGTGCCCGGGCATACCGCGACACGCTGGGCGAGCTGATTGGCTACTACGAGCGGCTGATGCGCGAAACCCGGCGTCTGATACAGCGCAGCGACCGCGAAGAGCTGGAAATGAACCGGCTCAACCATCGCTTGCGAGACCTGGCCCGCGAGCTGGAATTCCGCGCAACGCGCGACACGCTCACCGGCGCGCTGAACCGCGGCGCCATCATCGAGCGGGCCGGCGCGCTACTGGCCAAGGACAGCCTGGCGCTGATCGTGCTGGATATCGATCATTTCAAGCGGGTCAATGACTCGCTGGGCCACCCTGTGGGCGACACTGTGATCCAGGGCGTCGTCGACTGCCTGGAGCGGACAGTGCAAGGCGCAGGGGTGATCGGCCGCGTCGGCGGCGAAGAGTTCGCGGCGCTGCTGCCGGCGCGCTCGCTGGACGCCGCCGTCGAGCTGGCGGAGTGCATGCGGCTGCAGATCGAGCAGCATGTGTTTCCGGTCAAGGCCGGCCTGCAGGTGACGGCCAGCTTTGGCGTGAGCTGGAGTCCGTCCGGGACGAGTTTCGAGCAGGCTTATGCGCGGGCGGATGAGGCGTTGTATCAGGCCAAGCGGAGTGGGCGGAATCGGGTTGTTAGTTTGCTGGAGGGTGATCTGGTTGTGCCTTTGCATTGAGGGGGTGATGCTCTGGGCGTGTTTTATCGCTTTTGGCTGGTGATGCAGAATAGCGTGAGTGGGCAGTGTTTTAGCGCTTCTGGCTGCTGATGCAGAGTAGCGTGAGTTGGGTCGTGTTTTAGCGCTTCTAGCTGCTGATGCAGAATGGCGTTAGTGGGCGGTGTTTTTAGCGCTTCTAGCTGCTGTCGCGGCTGTACGGTGTTGGCCGATTTAGAACGTGTGAGATGTCACTTTTCTTTACTCGTAAAGAAAAGTAACCAAAAGAAAGCGATCCTTGCAGGAGGCTGGCGTGGCGTCATTGGGAATCCCAATGGTTTCGTCGTACGGCCCTGGGTGCTAATGGACTCGTGCCGTTACCAGTTTAGACCACGACGACCCAGCCAGTGCCCAGGGTTTCGTGGTGGCCCCCCCGGTAGCGGCCACCACGAATTTCAGGCCGTCTGTCGCTCGCGGAGTCACTGGCCACGAAGTTGCAAGCGTCCCGTTTGCGTCGTGGGCGCGGTGGCACCGGAGAATTAATCCGAGGAGCTCACCACCGCGCCCACCCCACCACGAAACCATCACGGCGTGGTATATCGTGACACTTTGCACCGGTACCGGCAGATGGATGAATGAGCAAGGATGCCGCTACCGAGCAGCCTCACCACGAAACCAGCGTCATTCACAGGATCGTGGCCATTCAAACCGGTAACGGCACAAGTCAATTAAAACCCGGGGCCTGACGACGAAACCACCGGGCTACGTAACCCCAATAAGCCAGCCTCCTGCAAGGATCGCTTTCTTTTGGTTACTTTTCTTTACGAGTAAAGAAAAGTGACATCTCACACGTTCCAAAACGGCCAACACCGTACAGCCGCGACAGCAGCTAGAAGCGCTAAAACACTGCCCATTAACGCCATTCTGCATCAGCAGCCAAAAGCGATAAAACACATCCAGAGCATCAAGCAATAACAGCGTCTCATGCAAAGTGACAAGCCACAAAATGCATCGGCGCCCCCTCCCGCAACACCGGCACCTCCTGAGCACAACGCGCGGCAGCCTGCGGGCAGCGCGTATGAAATCGGCACCCGGAAGGCGGATCCAGCGGACCAGGCAAGTCACCTTTTAGCAGGACGCGCTGCCGCCGAGCCTCTGAAGGCCGCGCCCGCGGAATAGCGGAAATCAGCGCCCGCGTATAAGGATGCAACGGCGCCCGCCAGAGCGCATCCCGCCCAGCCATCTCCACCACCTGCCCCAGATACATCACGGCCACGCGATCCGACACATGCCGTACCACCGACAGGTCGTGCGAAATAAACAGGTAGGACACGCCGAACTCCCGCTGCACGTCCAACAGCAGGTTAAGCACCTGCGCGCGCACGGAAACGTCCAGCGCGGAGACAGCCTCGTCGCAAACGATCAGCTCGGGCCGCAGCATCAGCGCGCGCGCAATGCCGATGCGCTGACGCTGCCCGCCCGAGAATTCATGCGGGAAGCGCGACGCCATGTCGGCGCGCAGCCCGACACGCGACAGCGCCCAAGCCACCTGCTCGCGCCGCTCCGCCTTGCCCGCGCGCCGGTGCACGATCAAGGGTTCTTCCAGCGCCCGGCCCACCGTGACGCGCGGATTCAGCGAGGCGTAAGGGTCCTGGAACACCATCTGCAGCCGCGCGCGCAGGCCGTGCAGCGCCGCGCCCTCGGCGTGGGTGACGTCCTGTCCGTCAAAGACGATGCGGCCCGCGTCGCTGCCCAGCAGGCGCATGGCCACGCGTGCCACCGTGGATTTTCCGCAGCCGCTTTCGCCGACCAGCCCAAGTGTCTCGCCGGCCTTGACCGACAAGCTCACGCCGTCGAGCGCGCGCACGGTGCCGGCGGCCGTGCCGAAGTGCTTGACCACGCCGTTGAGTTCGAGCAATGGCGCGGTCATGCGGCCTCCCTTGCCATCATCTGCGCCCTGGCGTGGGGGCGCGCGGCCCATTGCACGGCCTGTAGCGGCGCGTGGCAAGCCGCGCGGCGGCTATCGCCCACCTGGCGCAGCAGCGGCGCTTGCGCGCGGCATACGTCGGCCGCGTAGGCACAGCGCGGCGCAAAGGCGCAGCCCCCGGGCATGTCGAGCAGCGACGGCACGGTGCCGGGAATCTCCGGCAGGCGCGCGCCTGGCGCCAGCTCCTCCAGCGTCAGCGAGGCCAGCAGGCCTTCGGCATACGGATGGGCCGGCGCGGCGAAGAGCGCATCCACCCGCCCTTCCTCCACCACGCGGCCGGCATACATCACCGCGGCGCGGTCGGCGATCTCCGCCACCACGCCCAGGTCATGGGTGATCAGCAGCAGGCCCATGCCGTTCTCGGCCTGCAATGCCTTGAGCAAGTCGAGGATCTGCGCCTGCGTGGTGACATCCAGCGCGGTGGTGGGCTCGTCGGCAATCAGCAGGTCGGGCTCGCAGGCCAGCGCGATGGCAATCATCGCGCGCTGGCGCATGCCGCCGGAGAGCTGGTGCGGATAGTCGTGCACGCGCCGCTGCGCGGACGGGATCTGCGCCTGGTCGAGCAGCGCCACCGCGCGCGCCCAGGCCTCGCGCTCGCTCACCCGGCGGTGCAGCCGGATGGCCTCCGCGATCTGGTGGCCGATGCTCAGCACCGGGTTGAGCGCCGACAGCGGCTCCTGGAAGATCATGCCGATGCGGTTGCCACGGATGGCGCGGATGCCAGCGTCCGGCAGCGCCAGCAGGTCCACGCCGTCGAACAGCACCTGGCCGCCGACGATGCGCCCGCTGCCGCGCGGAATCAGCCGCAGCACCGAGCAGGCGGTCATGGACTTGCCGCTGCCGCTCTCCCCCACCAGCGCCACGGTCTCGCCGCGGGCCACGCTGAGCGTCACGCCGTCAACGGCACGCGCCACGCCGGCGCGGGTATCGAACCAGGTCTGCAGATCGCGAATTTCCAGCAAAGCCATGCTTGGTTACCTCTTTTGCAGATGCGGGTTGAGCGCATCGTTAAGCCCCTCGCCCAGCAGGTTGAACGCCAGCACGGTCAGCACGATGGCGATGCCCGGCAGGCCGCAGATGTACCAGGCGTCCACCACCTGCTCGCGGCCGCTGCCGATGATGGTGCCCCAGCTCATCACATTGGGGTCGCCCAGCCCAAGGAAGGCCAGGGAGGCCTCGGTCTGGATGGCGGTGGCAACCGTCAACGTGGACATCGCCACCACCGGCGGCAGCGCGTTGGGCAGGATTTGGGTCAGGATCAGGCGGGCGTGGCTCATGCCGATGGCCCCGCCGGCCAGCACGAACTCGCGCTCGCGCAGCACCAGGAACTCGGCGCGCACCAGCCGCGCCGTGGGCGGCCACGACACCACGCCGATGGCGAACACGGCAGTGGCCACCGATGGCTTGAAGATCGCCACCAGCACCACCGCCAGCACGAACTTGGGCACCGTCTGGAAGACCTCGGTGACGCGCATCAGCGCCATGTCGACCCAGCCACGGTAATACCCGCCGATAGCGCCGACGGTAATGCCCACCGTGGAGGCCAGCGCGGTGCTGACCAGCCCGATCAGCAGCGATACCCGCGCCCCCGACACCAGCCCGGTAGCCAGGTCGCGGCCCATGAAATCGGTGCCGAGCGGGTAGGCAGCATCCTCGCCCGGCCACAGCATCGGCGGCCCGGCCATCTCCCAGGGGTCGCCGGGAAACCACAGCCGGCCGAATGCCGCAACGAGGGTCAGCAAGGCCAGCAGGCCCAGCCCCAGCAGCGCGCCGCGATTGCGCGCGATGGCGCGCAGCAAGGCCAGCGAGCGCACCGCCAGCGGCGGCAGCGCAGGCAGCGACAGCGCGAACACGATCGATCGAAAGCTCATGACCACCCTCCGGCCTGGCGCAGCTGCACGCGCGGGTCCAGCAGCGCGTACGCCACGTCCACCACGATATTGATCAGCGTCACCAGCAACGAGCTCAATAGCAAGATCCCCAGCAGCAGGTTGAAATCCCGCGCCAGGATGGATTCAAACGCCAGCCGGCCCAGCCCCGGCCAGCTGAACACGGATTCGACCAGCACGGCGCCGGACAGCAGCGATGCCACCTGGTAGCCCAGCATGGTGACCAGCGGCAGCAGCGCGTTGCGCAGCGCATGGACCAGCGTGATGCGCGCCTCGCCCGCGCCCTTGGCGCGCGCCGTGCGGATAAAGTCGGCGCCGTAGAGCTCCAGCATGGCAGTGCGCACCAGCTTGGCGTAGACCGCCAGGTAGAAGGTGGCAAGCGTGAGCGAAGGCAGCACGGCATGCCGGGCCACGTCCAGCGCATGGGCGAGGCCGGTATGCGCCGCGCTGATATCGCTCATGCCGCCGGAAGGCAGCCAACCCAGCTTGGCGGAGAACAGCACGATGGCCATCAGCCCCAGCCAGAAGGTGGGCATGGCGTAGGCCACCAGCACCAGCAGCGAGATCGCGTTGTCCTGCCAGCGGTGCACCCGCAGCGCGGACAGCACGCCAAGCGCCACGCCCAGCAGCAGCGCAATCCCCATGGCCGCCGCCATCAGCAGCAGGGTGGCGGGCAGGCGGCTGGCGATCAGGTCGAACACCGGCATGTTCTGGCGGAACGAGAACCCGAGGTCCAGCGTGACCACGTTCCACAGGTAATGCAGCAACTGGAGGTAAAGCGGCTGGTCCAGCCCGAACCCGGCGCGCAGCTGCGCCATGTATTCCGGCGTGGCGGCGCCCGCCTCGCCCGCCAGCACATCCACCACGTCGCCGGGCGCGATCTGCAGGATCAGGAAGTTCAGCAAGGCGATGCCGAACACCACCGGCACCACCTGCAGCAGCCGGTTGCGGAGAAAGACGAACACCGGCGCGCGCATCGACCAGGCCATGGCGACGGCCTCAGCGCTTGGGCGTGAGCCAGGCATCGGCGTACGAGGCAAAAAGCCCGTCGCCCTGCAAGGCGCGTTTATGGAAGCGCGCGGTCGAGACCGTGACCCAGGTCTGCTCCACCAGGTCCAGCACCGGCACGTCCTCCTGCACGATCTGCTGCCACCGCTTGATCAGCGCCCCTCGCTTGGCCTGGTCGGCCTCGCGCCCCGCCGCTTCCATGATGGCGTCGAGCTGCGGGTTGCTGTAGCCCGAGCCGTTGGTCCACGGCGAGCCCTTGATGATGTTCTTGGTCCAGAACAGCCGCTGCACGCCCAGCGTGGGGTCTGGCAGGCGGTGCAGGCTGGAGATCATCAGGTCGTAGTCCTGGTCGGTAAAGACGCGGCGCAGGTAGCTGGCGGTGTCGCCGCCACGCAGCTCCACCTCCACGCCCACGCGCGCCAGCGATTGCTTGATGAACTCCGCCGGGCGCGTGGCGGTGACGCCGCCGCCGGCATCGTAGTCCAGCGCGATCGTGAGGCGCTTGCCGTCCTTGCCCGGCTTGAGGCCAGCCTCGTCGAGCAACGCCGCGGCCTTCTTCAGGTCGAAGCCGTACTGGCGCGTTTCCGGGGCGTAGTAGTTGACCACCGACGACGGCACCGGCCCGGTGGCCGGCTTGCCGTAGCCCAGGAACACGATCTTCAGCAGCGCGTTGCGGTCGATGGCGTGGGCAAACGCCTGGCGCACGCGCTTGTCGCTGAAGTACGGCTTGCGCACATTGAACTGGGTCAGGAAGATGGTCGCGAGGTAGCGGCCATCTTCCAGGTTGATGGTGTATTTGGTCTTGTCCTGGAACTTGTTCAGGTTCGACAGCGGAATGCTGGAGCCCAGCGCCACGTCGATCTCGCCCGCCTCCAGCGCCACCGTGCGCGCGGCGGCGTCGGGGATGAACTTGAACACCACGCCGTCCAGGTAGGGCTGGCCCTTCTGCCAGTAGTCCGGGTTGCGCTCCAGCCGCACGTGGCTGCCCTTGACCCATTCCTTGAAGACGAATGGCCCGGTGCCCACGGGCGCGTTGTTGACCGGGTTGCTCAGCACGTCCTTGCCTTCGTAGAGGTGCCTGGGCAGGATCTGCGCGCCGTAGGTGTTGATGTAGTTGAGCAGGTAAGGCGCGGGCGACGACAGCCGGATCACCACGGTGTGCGGGTCGGGCGTGTCCACTGCCGTGACGTTGGCAAAGGCGGCGCGCCCGAACGGGTGGAGCTTCTTCCAGACTTCCTGCAGCGTGTATTGCACGTCCGCCGCCGTGAAGGGCTTGCCGTCGTGCCATTTCACGCCCTGGCGCAGCTTGAAGGTCACGGTGAGGCCGTCGGCCGAGGTGTGCCACGAGGTAGCCAGCGCCGGCACCGGCTGCAGGCTCAGGTCGTAGCTCACCAGGCCTTCGAGGATCTTGCTCGAGACCTGGCCGATGTTCATGGTGGTGATGAAGGCAGAGGTCAGCAGCGTGGGCTCGGGAGAAACCGCCACGTTGAGGATGCCGCCGGACACCGGCGTTCCGGTGGCCGTCTGCGCATGCGCCAGCGGCAGACCGGAGGGGCCAAGCGAAAGGAGCAAGCCCAGCGGCGCTGCGCTGACAAGGAAATCACGACGCTTCATTTAGGGTTCCGGGTTGCCGGCGTTGCCGGCATGGATGATGGTGAATTCGGGTGCGGTCAGTCGATTCGCGGGTTGGCTGCTGCAGCCGGTCTATACCGCCAGCGGAAAACTGGTATCGAACGTCGTTCGCACATCCAGGCGCTGCTTGAGCAGGCCGGCCTTCAGGTAGAAATCCGCGGTGCGCTGCTGCTCGGCAATCACTGCCGCATCGATGTTGCGCCACTGTGTATGGCGCCGCTCGAACTGCAGCCGCGCGGCTTCCGGCGCAATGCCGATGATGCGCGCCAGCGCCGCGGAGAAGCCGTCCACATGCTGGTAGGACCACACCTGCGCGCGCACCACGCGCTGCAGGAAGTCGCGCAGTACTTCGCGCTTGGCGGCCAGCGCGCTGTCCGTCGCCGCGAGATAGCTCAGCCCGGACCACAGCCCTCGCCCGCTCACCAGCACGCGTGCGTGCCCGCTGGTCTCGGCCAGGGCCGTGTAAGGCTCCCACGTGGCCCACGCATCGATCGAGCCGTTGACCAGCGCGAGCTTGGCGTCCGCCGGCGGCAGGAAGCGCAGGCTGGCGTCCTCGGGCTTCAACCCGGCCGATTCGAGCACCTTCAAGGCGACGAAGTGGCCGATGGAGCCACGGTTGGTGCCGATGTTCTTGCCGCGCAGGTCCAATGCCGTCTTGAACGGAGAATTGACGCGTACCAGCACAGCGGTGCCGAACGGGTCCGAGCGGTTGGCGCCGATGATCTTGATCGGCGTGCCCGCGGCCAGCGCGAAGATGGCCGGCGCGTCGCCGATCGGGCCGGAATCCACCGCGCCAGCGTTGAGCGCCTCCGCCAGCGGCGCGGCGGCGGGAAACTCCGTCCACTGGATGTCGTAGGCCAGGCCCTTGAGCTCGCCGGCGCTCTCCAGCAGCGCGCGCAGCCCACCCTTCTGGTCGCCGGCCTTGAGCACGGGCCGGCCCTGGGCCGACACGGAAAACGGCAAGGCGCCGCTGGCCGCCGCCAATGCGCCATAGCGCAGGAATTGTCTTCGGGATGCCGTCATGATGCCGCTTGCCATCCCTTTCAGGCTGCCTTGCGGCCGGCACCGGCACCGGCACCGGCCGAAGCCTCGCGCTGCGCCACCAGTTCGCGCACGCGGGGAATCAGCTCGCGGCCGTAGTCCACGGCATCTTCCAGCGGATCGAAGCCGCGGATCAGGAAGGTGGTCACGCCAAGGTCGTAGTAGTCCAGCAGCGCATCGGCCACCTGCTCGGGCGTGCCGACCAGCGCGGTGGAGTTGGAGCGCGCGCCAGTGAGCTTGGCGATCTCCGTCCACAGGCGCTTGTCCACGCGCGGCCCCTTGTCGGCGGCGGCGAGCAGGCGGCGCGCGCCCTCGCTTTGCTGCGGGTCGCCCTGCCCCAGGCCAGCAGCAAAGCGCAGGCGCCGGGTTTCTTCCAGGATGGCGTGGGCGCGCGCCCACGCCAGCTCTTCCGTCTCGGCCAGGATCGGCCGGAACGACACGGAAAAACGCACCTTCCGGCCATGTTTGGCGGCCTCGGCGCGCACGCGCGTGGTGATGTCGCGCACCTGGTCGAGCGACTCGCCCCACAGCGCATACACATCGGCATGGCGGCCGGCGACTTCCACCGCCGCGTCCGATGCGCCGCCGAAGAAGATCGGCACGTGCGGCTGCTGCGCCGGCTTTACCTCGGAGTAGCCTTGGGTAAAGCGATAGTACCTGCCCTCATGGTCGAATGGTTTGCCCTCGGTCCAGATGCGGCGCAGGATGCCGAGGTATTCGTCGGTGCGGGCATAACGCTCGTCGTGGCTGAGGAAATCGCCGTCGCGCTGCTGCTCGGAATCGGAGCCGCCGGAGATGAAGTGCACGCCAAGCCGGCCACCGCTGAACTGGTCGAGCGAGGCGATCTGCCGGGCCGCCAGCGTGGGCGCGGTAAAGCCCGGCCGGTGCGCCAACATGAAATGCACGCGCTCGGTCACGGCGGCGGCATAGGCGATGGTGAGCGTGGCCGACGGGCCGGTGGAGTGATGCGGCACCAGCACCCGGTCGAAGCCGGCGTTCTCATGCGCCTGGGCAAAGGCCCGCACATAGTCGCGATCCACGACCGGCCCGCTGGCCGGATGGATTTCCGACTGCTTCTGGCTCTGGATCATGCCAATGATTTCCACGCTCATCGTAGGCTCCTCTTCCTGGTTTGCTATGTCCCAAAGCGGCTGCGCACAGGTGCGCTCCGCATGGGCAAAACATGAACATACGCCGTGGATGGGCGATCTTTAAGGAATAAGAACGAGGGTCGATATGCGGTTTTGCGTGGTGGCCGGCAGCGCCCTTGGGGCGTTCCCACCGGGAGCGCCATCTTACCGATAGCGCGGGTTCGGGCAGCCGAAGGCTGAAGCCTGCTTGTTCATCGCTCTCGGCGTATCCCATTATCGGTGCCCGGCTTCAGCTAGCCGGCTTTATCAAGTACACTTGCAGTCACATCAGGCCTCGCGGCCTGCCGCCGAACGGGCCCCGTCAGGGCCCCAGACTGCTGACAAACCTGAGGCATTTGCCGAAGCCGCCGAGCAAGCCAAAAAGCCGCGCGCCATGACGACGGCTGTCTCTCCCTCTCCCCTCAGGGGGAGAGGGCCGGGGAGAGGGGTGGCTTGGCTAGGAGCCACCTGAAGCGAAGCCCGTGGTGTTTTCCAGCACGACGGCGTAACGAGCGCCCGCCCTCTCCCCCAGCCCCTCTCCCGCGCGCGGGAGAGGGGAGCACGACAACGCAGATCCGGCTTTGTCAGCAAGCTGCGGCCCCTTCAGGGCCCGTTTTCCTGTTTACCGGCCTGGCAAGCCCAACCTTTTTCCCTCTCTGTATGGCTCTTCGATTTCGTCCCGCCTCCTGTGCCGGACTGGCTTTGCTTCTTTCCACCCTGGGCGCCGCGCCCTATGCCCAGGCTGCCGATGCCGTCCTGGTTCTGGACCCCAGCCGCCAGCAGGACACGCGTGAAGCCCCTGCGCTGGACCTCGCCATCACCCGGTTTGCCGGCGTGGCGTCCGGTACCTACTACTGGGAGGAAGGCCTGCTTGTGGAGCAGATCCTGTCTGGCCTGCAATCGCGCCCCAACCGGGCCCAGCAGCGACTGCCCGGCGGCCAGCGCCTGCTGTCGTCGCGCCGCCAGTTGTCGGATGGCGCCGAGCGCGCGGCCGTGCTGGTGGACGAGCGCGGCGAGGTGCTGGCCGCGGCGCTGGTGCATCGCGAGTGCGGCAAGCAAGGCCAGACCGCCTGCCGGGACAGCCAGCACGGCATGCTCTCGGTGTTCCTGCGGCCCGGCGTCGACCGCGCCAAGGCCAAGCCGCTGGTGACGTGGAGCCGCGACGTGCCCGAGGACCTCAAGACCGGCGACGGCGAGAAGATCACCACGGTGGAGACCATCACGCTGGATGCCAGCCGCACCGGCGGCAGCCCGGTCAAGCTCCCCGCGGGATTCTCGTCCCAGGTGCCGCTGTACCCGAAGGCGATCGTCCACCGCACCGCGCAGGACGCCTTGAGCGATGCCAAGGCCAGGCGCGTGCTGAGGCTGCAGACCACCGACAGCATCGAGCAGGTGCTGGCCTTCTACCAGCAGCTGACGCCGCCGCTGGAGGATGCGGAGTCCGACGCGGATGAGCAGTCCGGCTATGTGATGGGCACGCGCAAGGGCGTGGCATTCTCCGTCAACCTGAAGCAGGTCAGAGACTTCCCGACCATCACCAACATGGAGGTCGAGATCGGCGAATGATTCGCCTGCGTGGGAGGCAGGCTACATGCCGTTGTCGCCCTCCACGTTGCCGATCGACGCCTTGATCCCGACAGCGGTGCGCAAGCCCTTGACGGAATACGTCTGCGTTTGCGCATCCTCCTCCGGCTTGCGCATCCACAGTTGCGCGAAGAGGCCGTCCTTGGGCGAATAGCCGCCAAACCAGTCGACCAGCTGCCCGATGTAGCACTGGCGCCCCACCCAGACGGGCATATCCCCCACGATTTCAAAGGTGTAGTGGCCCGGGCCGTAGCTGTAGTAGGCGCCGCGGTCATCGCCCTTGACCGTGTCCGGGACCGGGCAAAGGGGCTTGTCCATCGTGCCGACATCGCGCGCCACCTCGCTGCTCACCTGGCCAAGCGCGCGCGTCAGGGCGCCATGCAGGGTGCTGTCCAGCGTCGTCACCGTGCCCTTCTCTTCATCCTTCTGGACCTTGGGGATGGAGAGCTGGTAGCGGTAGTGCACAGCAAGCCTTGGCACCTCGCCAACCACCGTCAGCGGCCTGAGCAGGTAGAGGTTGTCCACCCCGTAGTAGCTGCTGCGGTAAGCGACATACACGCGTCCGCGCAGGCGGACCCAGTCCGCCGCCTGGTTGGCGCCGCGTCCGTTGAGCGAGTAAAGGTAGCCGCCCTCCGACCCATCGGCGCCGGCAAATCTGCCGCCCTCGCGACGCAGCGCGCTCACGTACGAGAACAACCCGGTCCCGCCGGAATAGGTGTCGACGATGAGGTCGCGCTGGCCGTCGCCGTCGATATCCAGCAAGGTATAGGACGCAAAGCCGTTCTCACCGCCGGCATCGATGCCGGAGGCCTGCAAGGCACGCCAGTCGTCGCTGGTGACGCCTGTGGGGCGCACCTTCGGGAAATGCGCGTCGTCGTCCGGCTGTTTGTCGTCCTTCACATTGCCGAACGTCGTCAGGCCTGCCTGGATCCGGATCGCATCGAGGGCTTTCTCGAGCGGGAACACCGGATCGGCCTTGCGCTGGGCTTCCACGGCCTGGCGCAGGTCCTCCAGCGCCTGCCGGTCCACGCTGTCCGGCTTGTAGGCGGTGGCTTCGCGCAGCTGCGCCTGCAAGGCGGCAAGCCGCTCGTCGTATCGTGCATGGATGCAGCTCTTGTCCGCCCCACACTGATCCCGGGTCTTCAGCCACGCGAGCTGGGCTTGCCGTAGCGGGGCCCGCTGCCGGGCCTGGGCGCCAGCGAGTTTGCCATACACGGCCGAGAGCTTGCTATCGAGCCGGCGCAGGTCCTCATTGGCGCAGATCGCAATCTCCGTGCCGCTCGCGGCGCGGTCGCATTGCATGCCGGCCGGCGCTGCCTGTGCGGCAGGGACATACAGCGCCAGCAAGGCGATCAGCGAGGAGCCATTCCTGATATTCACATTCACAACGCGCGTTCTCTTCCGGGTGGTTTTAGCCTGAGAAGGCCCGCAGGCACTGCCTTCTCAACAAGCGAATATGGAAGCGCAATATGCTTCTTTGTGCCGATGCGCACCGGCCGGTAGTCTAGCAAGTCCTTGTTCATGGCGAGCCTGCCGCTACCACGCTATGCGCCGAAGTTTCTCCGCGCTGCCCAACGATGCCATCCCGCCGAGCCCGCCATACGCTTCAATCGGTACCCGCACCAGTTCTCCGGCGGCATGCGCCAGCGCGCGGCCATTGCGCTGGCGCTGTGCGGCGAGCCCGGACTGCCGATTACCGACGAGCCCACCACTGCGCTGGACGTCTCGGTGCAAGCCCAGGTGCTCAACCTGATGCGCGACCTGCAGGACGAATTCGGCCTGACCTACCTGCTGATCAGCCACAACCTGGCGGTGATCCGCCAGCTATGCGACCAGGTGGGCGTGATGCAGCGCGGGCAGCTGGTGGAAGTCGGGCCGGCGGATGCGGTCTTTGCCGCGCCCCGGCATGGCTATACGCGGGCGCTGATGGCGGCTGTGCCGGATGTGGGGCGGGTACGGGGGTTGCCGGTGCCGGCAGTGGCCGCGGTGGCTTAGTGATGGCGCACGTCAGCGCAGGAGCGCAAGCATGACGCAAGGGAACCAGAGCTGGACGCGGAAATGGCACGGGCGTGCGGGCACAGCCGCCAGCGCGGCGGGGCTATACCTGTCGCTGGGGACGGAACTGGCGTGGATGCAGCTGGGAGGTGTCTTCCTGACCACCCTGGGGATTCACTTCTGGGTGATGTCCCGCCAGCGGGATTGAGCGATCACCGGGGAGTCCCGGCGATCGTCATGGCGTCATGGCGTCAAGTGCCGGAACGCTCAGCCAACAAATGCCTTTTCAAGCACAAAATGGCCCGGCTCGCTCATATTGCCTTCCGTGAATTGCTGCTCGGTCAGCATCGCGCGGATGTCCTTGAGCATGTCCGGGCTGCCGCACAGCATGATGCGGTCGTTTTCCAGCGAGAACGGCTCCACGTCCAGGCGCTCGAACAGCTCGCCGTTGGCGATCAGGTCGGTGATGCGGCCCTGGTTGTCGAACTCTTCGCGGGTCACGGTGGGGAAATAGACCAGCTTTTCGCGGATCAGCTCGCCCAGGTGCTCGTGCTGCGGCAGGTGTTCCTGGATCAGTTCGCGGTAGGCCAGTTCCTCGACGAAGCGGCAGGTGTGGGTCAGCACGACCTTGTCATAGCGCTCATACACTTCCGGGTCGCGGATGATCGACAGGAACGGGGCCAGGCCGGTGCCGGTGGCCAGCAGCCACAGGGTCTTGCCGGGCAGCAGGTTGTCGACCAGCAGCGTGCCGGTGGGCTTCTTGCCGACGAAGATCTGGTCGCCTTCCTTCAGGTGCTGCAGGCGCGATGTCAGGGGGCCGTCGGGCACCTTGATGCTGAAGAATTCCAGCGTTTCCTCGTAGTTGGCACTGGCGATGCTGTAGGCGCGCAGAAGCGGACGACCGTTCACTTCCAGGCCAACCATGGCGAACTGGCCGTTTTCGAAGCGGAAACCGGGGTCGCGGGTGCAGGTGAAGCTGAAGAGCGTGTCGGTCCAGTGGTGGACGGAGAGGATGGCTTGCTGGTTGAGATTGCTCATGAATAAGGCGCTGTATGCGCTGGATGGCGCCGGCGTCGGTGGCCTGTTGTGGCCTGATACCAAAGGCTTGGCGGTAGCTTGCCGGTTACGTTCAACAAGGCGGGCTCCGGTCCGAAGGCTGGAAAGCGCGCCGATCAAGGTGAGAAGATAGCGGATTTTAGAAGAAAACGCAGGGCGCGTCCCGATTCATGCAAATTCAGGGGGGTTATAAGCCCCACGCCCCACGTTTTTGGCCCCTAGTGGCGCCCGGAAAGCCGCCTGACCACTGAAATCAGCCGGTCCACCTCGTCCGTGGTGTTGTAGAAGGCCAGCGACGGCCGCACCGTGGCCTCCACGCCAAAGCGCCGCAGGATGGGCTGCGCGCAGTGATGTCCGGAGCGCACGGCGATGCCTTCCTCGTTGAGCGCGCGGCCCACTTCCTCGGGCTCGAAGCCCTTGAGCACGAAGGACAGCACGCTGGCCTTGTCGCGCGCCGTGCCCACCAGCCGCACGCCCGGGATGGGCTGCAGCAGGTGGGTGGCGTACTCCAGCAGGTCGTGCTCGTAGCGGGCGATGTTCTCGATCCCCACCCGCTCCACATAGTCCAGCGCGGCGCCCAGCCCTACCGCATCGGCGATATTGCCGGTGCCGGCCTCGAAGCGGTTGGGCGGCGGCTGGAACACGGTGCGCTCGAAGGTCACGTCGGCAATCATGTTGCCACCACCCTGCCAGGGCGGCATGTCCTCCAGCACCTCGCGCTTGCCGTAGACCACGCCGATGCCGGTAGGCCCGAACACCTTGTGGCCCGAGAACACGAAGAAGTCCGCGTCGATAGCCTGCACGTCCACCCGCATATGCGAGACCGACTGCGCGCCGTCGACCAGCGCGCGGGCGCCTGCCCGGTGGGCCAGGTCCACGATTTCCTTCACCGGCACTACGGTACCCAGCGCGTTCGAGACCTGGGTCACGGACACGATCCTGGTGCGGTCGTTCAGCAGCCGGCGGTACTCGTCCAGCAGCACCTGCCCGGAATCGTCCACCGGAATCACCCGCAGCTTCGCCCCGGTCTGAGCGGCAAGCTGCTGCCACGGCACGATATTGGCGTGATGCTCCAGGTGCGAGACGATGATCTCGTCGCCCTCGCCAACGTTCTGCACGCCCCAGGTCTTGGCGATCAGGTTGATGGCCTCGGTGGTCCCGCGCACGAAGATGATCTCGTCCGGCGAGGACGCGCCGATAAAGCGCTGCACCTTGCTGCGCGCCGCCTCGTAGGCATCCGTGGCGCGCCCGGCCAAGGCATGGGCGGCGCGGTGGATGTTGGAGTTCTCGTGCGCGTAGAAGTACGAGATGCGGTCGATCACCGCCTGCGGCTTGTGCGTGGTGGCAGCGTTGTCGAACCAGACCAGCTGGCGGCCGTTGACGCGTTCCTGCAGGATCGGGAAATCGCGACGGATGGCGTTGACGTCGAACGGCACGCGCGCCGAGGACGAAGCCCACGGCAACGTCTCCTCCTGCCCGCGCCCATAGCCGTACGTGCCCTGCCCGCGGGATTGAGAACGAATAAAAACGCATTTCCAAAGACGCTTCCTCCTGCGCGGCAGGCGGCAACCGGGGCGCAGTTGCCAGCCGGCTTGACAAACCGGCCGCGCTGCATCCAGATTCAGGGGCGGCTACGGATAGCCACCACTCACCTTCAGCAAGGAATGCCATGACTCCCTCCCCTGCCCGGCGCCGTTTCGTGCGGCACGCCCTGCTGCTGGCAACGGCCGGCACGCTGGCCTGCGCGGCCAACGCTGCGCCAGCCACCGGCGACGACGCACTCGCCGCCGCCATTGCCGGCCCGCAGCGCAGCGCCGCCAACAAGGCCCGGGATGTGTATCGCCATCCGCTGCAAACCCTGCAGTTCTTCGGCTTGCAGCAGGACCAGACGGTGATCGAGATTGCGCCGGGCGGCGGCTGGTACACGGAGATCCTGGCGCCGGTGCTGCGCGACCGCGGCAAGCTCTATGCCGCCCATTACGATGTGAGCGCCCCGAACGCGAGCGAAGAAGGCAAGCGCTCAAGGGCGAACTTCGAGAAAAAGCTGGCGCAGGACCCGGCCAGCTATGGCAAGGTCACGGTCGGCACGCTGCCGGTGCACGCCTTTACCGATATCGCCCCGCCGGGTGGTGCCGACCTGGTGCTGACCTTCCGCAACATCCACAACTGGATCAAGGACGGCCACCTGGACGACAGCCTGCGCGCCTTCTACGCCGTGCTCAAGCCCGGCGGCGTGCTGGGCGTGGAGGAGCACCGGGCCGCGCCGGGCACGTCGCTGGAGCAGATGATTGCCACCGGCTACGTCACCGAGAACTATGTGATCGACCACGCCCGCGCGGCAGGCTTTGCGCTTGCCGGGCGCAGCGAGATCAATGCCAACCCGCGCGACGACCACGACCATCCCGATGGCGTGTGGTCGTTGCCGCCCACGTTGCGCGGCGGCGAGCGCGACCGCGCGAGCTTCATGGCCATCGGCGAATCGGATCGCATGACGCTGAAGTTCATCAAGCCGCGCTGAGCCGCGCCTGTCAGGCGATAGGTCAGGCGATAGGTCAGGCGATCGACGCGAGACGGTCGCCTACCTTGATCGCCGAGCCCGCACGGCAACGCATGGCCGACAACGTCCCCGCCACGGGTGCCCGCACGGTCAACTCCATCTTCATGGCCTCTACCACCAGCAGCGGCTGTCCAGCCCGCACCTGCTCGCCCGGCTGCACCAGCACCTTCCACACGCTGCCGCTGATCTCCGCCGTCACGGCGTGACCGTCGAGCTCGTCATGGAGCAAGGCGGCCGGCACCTCGATGGGCGCGGCGTTGGCCTCATGGACTTTCCAGTGCGCAACCTCCGCGCTGAATGCCGCCTGCTGCCGTGCCTGGAAAGCGGCAATGCTGTCCGCGCTGTCCACCAGTGACTGGCGGTACGCGGCATAGTCGAAGACATCGTGCTCGATGCGCACCGTGGCCCGCCCCTCGCGGAAGTCCTCGCGCAGCCGGTCCAGTTCCGGCTCTGCCACCGGGTAGAACCGCACCTGGTCAAAGAAGCGCAGCAGCCACGGCGCGCCCGGCTCAAACACCGGGTTCTTGAGAAACTTGTTCCAGATCGGCAGCGTGCGCCCGATCAGCTGGTAGCCGCCCGGGGAGTCCATGCCGTAGATGCACATATAAACCCCGCCGATGCCGACGGTACCTTCCGCAGTAAAGGTGCGTGCCGGGCTGTACTTGGAGGTCAGCAGCCGGTGCCGCGGATCAAGCGGCACGGCGCAGGGCGCGCCCAGGTAGACATCCCCCAGCCCCAGCACCAGATAGCGCGCGGAGAACGCGATGTCCCGCACCTCGTCGCGATGCGCCAGGCCGTTGATGCGCTGGATGAAGTCGACATTGTTCGGCAGCCACGGCGCATCCGCGCAGACCGTCTCGCGGTAGCGTTGCACGGCATCCAGCGTGGCGGCGTCCTCGAAGGCCATCGGCAGGTGCACCACGCGCGTGGGGATCTTCAGCGTGGCCACGTCCGGCAGGCTGGCCTCGATGGCAAGCAGCGCCTCGATCAAGGCCGCCTGGTGAATGCGCTGGCCGTCGTAGCGCACCTGCAGCGAGCGCACGCCGGGCGATAGCTCCAGCACGCCGTCTACCGGCTGCGCCTTGAGCGCCTCCATCATCAGGTACACCCGCAGCCGCAGGCCGATATCGAGCACGTTCTCGCCGTACTCCAGCAGCAGGTAGCCATCGCCCGCCTGACGGTAGGCAATGGCCGGGTGATGCCCGCTGGCCGCGCGCCCGGCGAGGATGGCGGTGGCACGCGCCGGCGCCGGCAGCGATGGCGCGCGCGCTGTTTGCCGCAGCCCGGCAATGTCCTGGTCCTGGGCCGCCTGCAGGGCACGCGCGGCATCGAAGCTGATTGGCCGGAAGCGGATCCGGTCGCCCGGCTTGACCTGGCCGACTTTCCACAGCTCCGCTTTGGCGACCGTCACAGGACAGACAAAGCCGCCCAGGCTCGGGCCGTCGTTGGTAAGGATCACCGGGAAGTCGCCGGTGAAATTGATGGCGCCGATCGCGTATTCGCAGTCGTGCACGTTGGATGGGTGCAGCCCCGCCTCGCCGCCATCGCGCCGCGCCCATTCGGGCCGGGGCCCGACCAGGCGCACGCCGAGGCGGTTCGAGTTGTAGTGCACTTCCCAGTCCGTGGCGAAGAACGTCTCCACGGAGGCCGGCGTAAAGAAATCCGGGGCACCATGCGGGCCGTACAGGACCGCGATATCCCAATGCTGGCCGTAGGCCGGCATCAGCGCCGCGGGTGCCGCCTGCGGCTGCGTCATGGGTGCTTCGATGCCGGACCCCGCCAGATGCGGCTGGCCGATCGGGAGCATATCGCCTGGCCGCAGCGTGCGCCCGGCATGCCCGCCGAACTGCCCGAGCGCGAAAGTGGATCGGCTGCCAAGGTAGACCGGCACGTCAAAGCCATTGCGCACGGCAAGATAGGTGCGGCAGCCTTGCGTGGCCTTGCCGAGCGCCAGGACCTGTCCCGGGGCTACGCTGATCGGCGCCCAGAACGGGACATCCATCCCGTCGAGCGTCGCTGCGCAAGGCGCGCCGGTCAGCGCCACCAGGGCCGCGCTGTGAAAGCGCAGGCGTGGCCCCACCAGCGTGCATTCGAGCCCGGCGGCGCCGGGGTGATTGCCAACGATGCAGTTGGCCAGCCGGAAAGCGTAGTCGTCCATCGGCCCGGACGGCGGCACGCCGACATGCCAGTAACCCATGCGGCCGGGCACGTCCTGGATGCTGGTGTAGGTGCCAGGCTCCATCACCTCGATGACTGCCGGCGCGTAGGGAAAGCTGTCGAGCATGCGCGTGAAGGCCCGGCCCGCGGAGAACTCGGGCGAGTCGACGATCTGGCGCAGGTAGTCCAGGTTGGTGGCGATGCCGCAGAGGCGCGTGGCGGCCAGCGCTGCCGCGAGTTTTTCGCGCGCGGCTTCGCGGGTGGGGCCGTGGACGATCAGCTTGGCCAGCAGCGGATCGTAAAAGGCCGACACCTGCGTGCCGGTCTCGACCCACCCGTCGACGCGCACGCCATCAGGAAAAACCACCTCGGTCAGCGTGCCCGGCGAGGGCTGGAACTGCTTGAGCGGATCCTCCGCATAGAGCCGCACCTCCATGGCCACGCCCTGCGGCGGCCGTGAGATGGCGTCCCAGTCCAGCGCATCGCCCGCCGCCACCTTCAGCATGCAGGCGATCAGGTCCAGCCCGGTGACCAGCTCGGTCACGGGATGCTCCACCTGCAGCCGGGTGTTGACCTCGAGGAAGTAGAACGCCTCCCGCTCCACGTCGTAGATGAACTCCACCGTGCCGGCAGACCGGTAGCTGACAGATTCGCCCAGCTGGATCGCGGCCCGATGCAGCGCATGGCGCGTTGCCTCGCTCAGATGCGGCGCCGGGGTTTCCTCCACCACCTTCTGGTTGCGGCGCTGCGTGGAGCAATCCCGCTCGCCCAGCGCCACCACGCGGCCTGCGCCGTCGCCGAAGATCTGCACCTCGATATGCCGCGCCCGGTCCAGGCAGCGCTCGATAAAGACGCCGCCATCCTTGAAGAACTGCTCGCCCAGCCGCTGCACGCTATCAAAGGCCGCGCTCAGCTCGGCGTCGTTGGCGCAACGCGACAGGCCGATGCCACCGCCACCGGCGGTGCTCTTGAGCATGACGGGATAGCCGATGCGCCCGGCCTCGCGCAGGGCTTGTTCCAGGCTGGCGAGCAAGCCAGTGCCCGGCGTCATCGGCACCCCCGCCTGCGCCGCCAGCTCGCGCGCACGGTGCTTCAGGCCAAACTCGCGGAGCTGGTGCGGCGTCGGGCCAATGAAGACCAGTCCCGCCGCGTCACAGGCCTTCGCAAACTCCGCGCTCTCCGACAAAAAGCCGTAGCCCGGAAACACGGCTTGCGCGCCGGTATCCAACGCAGCCTGCAGCACGCGCTCGGCCACCAGGTAGCTATCCGCCGCGCGCTCGCCGCCAAGCGGCACGGCCACATCGGCCAGCCGGGCATGCGCGGCATTGCGATCGGCATCCGAATACACGGCCACGCTCTTGATCCCCAGGGCACGCAAGGTGCGGATGGCGCGCACGGCGATCTCGCCACGATTGGCGATCAGTACGGTATGGAACATCGCGGCTCCCGGGTCAGTTGGCGCTAACGCGGACGTTGCTGCTGGCGAGATAGGCGCGCCAGCCGCCAAAAGCCGTGATATCGCGGGCGCCTTCCAGGCCCCGGGGCTCGCAGATGAACCCGGCGACTTGCCGGCCGTCTTCCAGCATCAGCTTGCCGATGCCAAGCGGCACGGGAATCTCCGCCACGAACGCGCCGAAACTGGCCAGGGGCACATCCCAGAGCTCGACTTCGATCGGCGCGCCCTCACCCGCGCCGGTATGGACCAGCCCGGGCTTGGGCGGCGTCGTATCCGCCAGCGCATAGAGCCGGTAGCAAGCCGCAGTGCGGCATGCCTCCACAAAGGCCGCGTGGCGCGTGAGCAGCTGGTGGTTGAGCGGCATGCCGCTGAGATGGGCGCCGACCACGGCCAGCCGGACCGACCCTGGCGTGACGGGCGTAGCGCGCTGGGCATCAACGGGACAAGGCCGCCCGGTGGCGCCCAGCGGCAGCGCTTGCGCCGCCTGCCACTGCCGGCCAAGACGTGCCAGCGCGCGGTCCGACCAAGCCGGGGCAACCAGCGTGATGCCGGCCGGCAGGCCGTCCTCGCGCGCACCGGCCGGCAACGCCAGCGCCGACAGGTCGGCCAGGTTGGTGAAGTTGGTATAGGTGCCAAGCCGCGCGTTCAGGCGGATCGGATCGTCCTGCACGGCGGCCAGCGTATAGATCGACGGCGCGCTCGGCACCACCAGCGCGTCGACCTTGGCCAGCGCTACGTGGATCGAGCGGGTCAGCGCCGCCCGCCGGTATTCGGCGTTGAACGCATCCATGGCGCTATAGCGGCCAGCCTCCTCGACGATGGCGCGCACGACCGGATCGATCGCGTCCGGCTGGCTGGCGTGAAGCTGGCTCACCGCCAGGAAGCGCTCAACCACCCACGGCCCCTGGTAGAGCAGCGCGGCCAGCTCGGCGAATGGCGAGAAATCAACGGGCACCAGCTTAGCGCCCATGGCCTGCAAGTCCGCCAGCGCCTGCTTGAAACTGGCCTGCGCCTGCGTATCGCCAAAGAACACCAGCTGATCGGGAACGCCCAGCACGGGCGATGGCGCCAGCGCGGCAGGCGCGCTGAGCGGATAGCTGCGCGAGTAAGGATCGGCATGGTCGAAGCCGCCGGCGATCTCCGCCACCAGCGCGGCATCGTCGACCGTCAGCGCGAACACGGAAACGCAGTCCAGCGTGCGGCAGGCCGGCACCACGCCGGCGCTGGACAGCCAGCCCCGCGTCGGCTTGAGGCCTACGATATTGTTGAATGCCGCGGGAATGCGCCCGGAGCCTGCCGTATCGGTCCCGAGCGAGAACGGCACCCAGCCGCGCGCCACGGAAGACGCCGAGCCCGAGCTGGAGCCGCCGCTGACGTACGCCGGATCGAAGCTGTTGGGCACCGCGCCGTAGGGCGAGCGCACCCCGACCAGGCCGGTGGCGAACTGATCCAGGTTCGCCTTGGCCACCACGATGGCCCCGGCCGCCCGCAGCCGCGCCACCGCGCCGGCATCGCGCTCGGCCACATACGCAAACGCGGGACACGCCGCCGTGGTGGGCCACCCTGCCACGTCGATGTTGTCTTTCACCACGAACGGCACGCCGTAGAGGGGAAACGCATCGAGCTTGCCGCCCGCCTCTTCAACCCGAGCCTCCAGCGCAGCCAGCTGGGACTGCAGCCGTGCCACATCCAGGCGCGCGATCCAGGCCGGATCGCCTGCGTCCAGGTCCAGGAACGGGGCGAGCGCGTCCAGCGGCGAGGCGCCTTGCGTCTTGTAAAGCTGTTGCCAGTCAGGCAGGGTCCGGCAACTGCCAAGGCTGGCGGCGGATCGGCGCAGAGGAGTCTTGCTGGTCATCGCTTGTATCCCGGGTTGTATACATGAAGGCGTGCAGACCAACAAAGCAGGAGGCATGCCATGTAAGAAGAAAAATAAATTCCTCTTACCAATCGGGAAATTGGGGATCAGGGCGCCTTCGCGGGCCGAAGACGCATGCAGGGCACCCACGCGCGCCGCACCATGGGGCGGCGCGCGTGGACCTAAATCAGTGCCTGCGGGCAGGACGACGCCGCAATGTGGTGCGTCATAGGCCGGCTCCGTTATTGCATGGTTTATATTGCCCGGGGCTGCTTGCATGAGAGCCCTTTGACTTTTGGAGGTGGTCTTGAAGATGAGCAACGGCGTTCCCCGCCGCGCGGCGATCGCGCTGGCCCTTTGCGGTTTCGGGCTGATGCCTCTGGCATGGGCCGCCGATGCACCGGTGCCATCGGTGCCCGACGCCGCCGCCAGCGATCCCGCCGGCCTTGGCTGGATGAATGGCGCGCCACCGCCGCCCGAGCGCACGGTACGCTTCGACGACGGCAGCTATTGGCAATTCCCCGCCCTGCGCTGGAGCGTGTCGCACTTCCGGGAGCTGATGCCCACCGTCAACGTCTCGCGCGGGCTTGGCACGCCGGTGCCGCTGCCGCGCGCGTTGCGCACCGATATCGACGCGCTGCAGTTCCTGCCGATCGGCGCCACCCAGCCGATGACCTGGGCGCAATCCCTGGCGGCCAACTACACCGATGGCATCGTGGTGCTGCAGCGCGGGCGCATCGTCTATGAGCGCTACCTCGGCGCGCTGAAGGACGACGGCCAGCATGCGGCCATGTCGGTCACCAAGTCGGTCATCGGCACGCTCGGCGCCATGCTGGTCGCAGAAGGCCGCCTGGATGCGAGCAAGCGCTTGGCGGACTACGTGCCGGAGCTGGCCCGATCCGCATTCGGCAATGCCACGGTGCGCCAGGTGCTGGACATGACCACGGGGCTCAAATACAGCGAGGATTACGCGGACCCCGACGCCGAGGTCTGGATGCACGCCCAGGCGGGCAGCCCGCTGCCCAAGCCCAAGGACTACACCGGTCCGCGCAATTACTATGAATCGCTCCAGGCCATCCAGCCGCAAGGCGAGCATGGCGCGGCGTTTGGCTACAAGACTGTCAATACCGATGCGCTGGGCTGGGTCATTGCACGCGTGACCGGACGCTCGGTGGCCGAGCTGCTGTCCGAGCGTATCTGGCGCCGGCTGGGCGCGGAGCAGGATGCGTACTTCACCATCGACTCCATCGGCACGCCCTTTGCCGGCGGCGGCCTGAACACCGGCCTGCGCGACCTGGCGCGCTTTGGCGATATGCTGCGCCGCGACGGCAAGTTCAACGGACAGCAGATCCTGCCCAAGGCGGTGATCGACGACATCCGCCCCGGCGGCGACAAGGCCGTGTTTGCCAAGGCCGACTATCCGCTGCTAAAGGGCGGCAGCTATCGCGACATGTGGTGGGTCACCCATAACGAGCACGGCGCCTACATGGCCCGCGGCGTGCATGGCCAGCGCATCTATGTCGACCCGAAGGCCGAGATGGTGATCGTGCGCTACGCATCGAACCCGGTGGCCGGCAATGCCGCCAACGACCCGACGACGATCCCGGCGTTTCACGCGCTGGCGAAGTACCTGCTCGCCAGGCCGCGCTGAATCCCGCTGATCGGGCAAGTACTGGTTTCATCCGCCGTGGCAATGCCTCAGGCGGGGATCTTGCGGAATTTCTCGTGCAGCTGGCGCAGCAGCGGCGTGGGCGTCATGCCGTTCTTCTTCTCGACCCCGATCAGCCAGCCGGTGCGATGCCAGTCCTGTACGATGCGATCGAGGGCGGCCTGCGTATCGGCTTCTCCCTTGCGCAGCCAGATCACCGACGGCGACGGGATCAGGTCGCGCGGCGAGACGATCTCGAAGTCCTTCCAGTCGGCGTTGCCGTCCACCAGGTCCCGCAGCGTGGGGCTGACGTGCACGGCCGCCACGCAGTTGCCGCCCTTGAGCGCCAGCAGCGACTCGGGCTGCCCCCGGAACGCCTTGATCTGCGCGCCATATTGCTCGGCCAGGGGCTTGGTGAAGTTGCTGCCTTGCGAGACGCAGACGGGCTTGCCCTTGACGTCTTCCCACCTGGCGATGCCGCTGCCCTTGCGCGCGATGGCAGCACCGCCGACCTCCTCGAACGGCGTGGGCACGAAGGACAGGATCTCGCCGCGCTCCTGGGTCCATTGCATGTTGGCGATCAGGATATCGACCTTGCCTTGCTGCAGGAACTGGACACGATTCGACGGCTGCACCTGGATGGTTTCCAGCGCCACGCCCAGGCCCTTGGCCACGCCCTCGGATAGCTCTACGTTATAGCCGATGTGCTTCTGCGTGGCCGGGTCGATGGTGCCGAACGGCGGGCCTGACAGGATCACGCCAACCACCAGCTTGCCGCGCTGCTTGATCTTGTCGAACGTGGCGTCGGCGTGGGCGGGAACGGCTGCCAGGGAAAAGACGGCGCACAAGGCGGCCGCAAGACGGTGAAGCAGCGGGGATCGCTCGAGGGAATGCATGCGGGAGAGGCGTGGGGCCATAAGAGACAAGAAAGAGGAAGGGGAAAACGAAAAGCGAGCGGGCATGTTGCGGGATCGCAAGGGTGCCCACAACAAATGCTTTCAGATATGGATATGCGCAGGGGTGCCGGAAACGTCCGCGTGCCCTGCCTTGCTCGCCCCCGGCGCGACGCGCCTATCGTGCCCGCCGCGCCGCGCGCCCCGTCTTGTCCGCGGCCTTCTTCTCACCCGCAGGCGGCGCGGCGAATTGCCCGGCCGCCGCGCGCAGGCATTCGAGCAGCTGGATGCTGCTGGGCGTGGGCCGCCCCTCGCGCAGCGTGATCACGCCCACCGGCGGCAGCTCCAGGGGCACGTCCATGGGCAGGACATGGAAGCGGCCTTCCCGCTCGAACTGCTGCCCCACCGACCTGGCCAGGAAGCCCACCGCGTCGAGCTGGGTGACGAAGGTAGAGATCGCCAGGTAGGACGACGACTCGATCAGGTCGGTCGGCGGCTGCAGCGCGTGCCGGTAGAACTCCTGCTCGATCTTGACCCGTAGCGAGGCCCACGGCGGCGGCACCACGCAAGGCATGCCGGCC
Source organism: Cupriavidus sp. CuC1 (assembly GCF_044627735.1). Classification (NCBI taxonomy): domain Bacteria; kingdom Pseudomonadati; phylum Pseudomonadota; class Betaproteobacteria; order Burkholderiales; family Burkholderiaceae; genus Cupriavidus; species Cupriavidus sp. CuC1. Next base: position 95,794 of record NZ_JBIUHC010000007.1, read on the forward strand.
AGGTCCGCCCAGCCCGGCGCGCGCTTGCCCGCCAGCGCGTGGCCGGCGCGCACCACCGCCACCATCGGCTCGTTATAGAGCGGCTCGGTGATCAGGTCCGGCGCGGCGTAGCCGGGCTCCAGCCGCCCGACGATCAGGTCCAGTTCGCTGATGCGCAGCTTGGGCAGCAGGTGGGGCAGGTCGCCCTCCTCCACCAGCACGGTGGCCTGGGCCGAGCGCTGCTTGAGCAGGCCCACGGCTTGCGCCAGCAGCACCGGCAAGGCCGCGCCCATCGACCCCACCCGGGTGCGCCCGGCGGCGCCGCTGGCCTCCGCGGCGATCTCGTCGCGTGTGCGCTCGTATTGCGCCAGCACCGAGCGGGCAAAGCGTACCAGCGAGGCGCCCGCCGGCGTGGGCTCGGTGCCGCGCGTGGAGCGCGTGAAGAGCGTCAGCCCCAGCGCCTTCTCCACCTCGGTGAGCATCTTGGAGACGGCCGGCTGGCTGACGGAGAGAAACTCGGCGGTGTGGCCGAGATGGCGGAATTCGTCCAGCGCCACCACCAGTTGCAGGTGGCGTAGCTTGATGTTGGAGCGCAGCGCGCGGTCGATCTGGGGCATGACGCGATTCTACTTAACTTTAAGGTTATGAAGCCATTCCGATCATTGATTGGATTGTTATGAAGGGCTTTGCCACAATCCTGCCTGACCGATGGAATGTTGCCATCGGCCCATGACTCCAATAACGACTCCTGCGAGGACGACACATGACCGCACCCCACGGCATCAATCACGGGCGACGCCGCCTGCTCATCAGCGGCGCCGCTGCCGCCACGGCCGGCACTGCCGGCCTGTTGCTGCCTGGCTTCGCGCGTGCCGCCGGGTACCCGGAGCGGCCCATCACCTTTATCTGCCCGTGGCCTGTCGGCGGCACCGCCGACCAGTCGATGCGCACGCTGTGCCAGGTGGCGTCGGGCGTACTCAAGCAATCCATCGTGGTGGAGAACCGCGCCGGCGCATCGGGCATGATCGGCACCAAGGCGCTGGCCCGCGCCAAGCCGGACGGCTACACCATCGGCCAGGTGCCGATCTCGGTGACGCGCTTCTCGCAACTCGGCATGCTGCAGCTGGACCCGCGCAGCGAGCTGACCTACCTGGCCCGCACTTCCGGCCAGACCTTCGGCATCGCGGTGCCGGCGAACTCGCGCTTCAAGTCGCTCAAGGAAGTCGTGGCCGAAGCCAAGGCGCATCCCGGCAAGCTCACCTATGCGCATGCCGGGATCGGCGGCGCCACCCACGTGGGCATGGAGGAATTCGCGCAGGCCGCTGGCGTGCGCTTCAATGCCATTGCCTACAAGGGCGGCGCGCAGGCCTTGCAGGACGTGCTTGCCGGGCAGGTCGACCTACTGGCCGATTCCAGCTCGTGGGCGCCCCACGTGGAAGCCGGCAAGCTGCGCCTGCTGGCCACCTGGGGCGACCAGCGCACGCCGCGCTTCAAGGACACGCCGACGCTCAAGGAACTGGGCTACAACGTGGTGGTGGAAGCGCCCAACGGCATCGGCGCGCCCGTCGGACTGGATCCCGCCGTGGAAAAGAAACTGCGCGACGCCTTCCGCCAAGCCGTGGCCAGCAAGGAATTCCAGCAGGTCGCGGCCCGCATCGATGCGCCGGTCATGTACCTGGACGGCCCGGAATACAAGCGCTACATCAGCACGGTGTACGACCAGGAAACCCACCTGATCCAGCGCCTCAAGCTCAAAGAACTGCTGCAACAAGGCTGACCCAACGTGAACTCCGCCGCCCTGATCCGCCTGCATGCGAACGACAACGTCCTGATTGCCCGGGACGCCCTGAGCCTTGGCCAGAGCCTGCCTGAACTAGGCCTGCGCGTGCGCGCGCAAGTGCCCGCGGGGCACAAGATCGCCGCTTGCGCCATTGCCAAGGGAGCGCAGATCCGCAAGTTCGACACCGTGATCGGCGTGGCCGAGCGCGACATCGAGGCCGGCGATCACGTGCATTCGCACAACCTGGCGCTGGTGGATTTCTATCGCGATCCGGGCTTCTGCCAGGATGTGCGGCCGGTGGACTATGTGCCCGAAGCCGAGCGCGCCACCTTCATGGGGTTCGTGCGGCCCGACGGCCGCGTCGGCACGCGCAACTTCATCGGCATTTTGTCGTCGGTGAACTGCTCGGCCACGGTGATCCGGCATATCGCCGACTACTTCACGCCCGAGCGCATGGCGGCCTATCCCAATGTGGATGGCGTGGCCGCCTTTGCGCAAACGAGCGGCTGCGGCATGTCTTCGCCCAGCGAGCACTTCGACGTGCTGCGGCGCACCCTGGCCGGCTATGCGCGCCACCCCAACCTGGCCGGCGTGCTGATCGTGGGCCTGGGCTGCGAGCGCAACCAGGTAGCGGGCCTGATGGAGTCGCAAGGCCTGGTGCCCGGCAGCCACGTGCGCACCATGGTCATGCAGGACAGCGGCGGCACCGCGGCCACCATCCAGGCCGGCATCCGCGCCATCGAGGAAATGCTGCCCGGCGCCAACACCGCCACGCGCCAGCCCGTGCCCGCCAGCCACCTCAAGATCGGCCTGGAATGCGGCGGCTCGGACGGCTTCTCCGGCATCAGCGCCAACCCGGCGCTGGGCGCGGCCATGGACATCCTGGTGCGCCACGGCGGCACCGCCATCCTGTCGGAAACCCCCGAGATCCACGGCGTCGAATACATGCTCACGCGCCGCGCCGTCACGCCGGAAGTCGGCCAGAAACTGCTGGACCGCCTGGCCTGGTGGGAACGCTACACCGCAGGCCAGAATGCCCAGTTCAACGGCGTGGTCGGCCACGGCAACCAGCAAGGCGGCCTGGCCAACATCTTCGAAAAATCACTCGGCTCCGCCATGAAAGGCGGCACCACGCCGCTGCAGGCCGTCTATGAATATGCCGAGCCCATCGAGCAAGCCGGCTTCGTCTTCATGGACTCCCCCGGCTACGACCCCGTCGCCGCCACCGGCCAGATCGCCAGCGGGGCCAACCTGATCTGCTTCACCACCGGGCGAGGGTCGATGTTCGGCTCCAAGCCCGCGCCCACCATCAAGCTGGCGAGCAATACGCCGATGTACACGCGGCTCGAAGGCGATATGGATATCAACTGCGGGCTGGTGCTGGACGGCGAATTGAGTGTTGAGCAGATGGGGCAGCGGATTTTTGAACACATCCTGGAAGCCGCCTCGGGACATCCGACCAAGAGCGAAGCACTCGGGCTGGGCGACAACGAGTTTGTGCCCTGGCATCTGGGCATCGTCAGTTAGGAAGCCCCGCAGCTTGGGACCACCACGAAATGGCGAACGCCCGCCCTCTCCCCCGGCCCCTCTCCCACAAGTGGGAGAGGGGAGCGAACCGGCAGGAGAGTTGGGACATCGATTCGGTTCGGCCGTGATTCCCGCCAGTCAGGCGGGAATCACCCCAGCGCGATGCGAAGCGAGCCGTCAAGGTGTGCCAAGGCCGTATGGGGCGCCTCGGGTAGTCGCCCCATCCGGCGCGCCTTTTTTGCCTACTTTTTTGGCAAGACAAAAAAGTAGGTCGCCTCCCCGAAGGGGAGGTGAAACTGCAGTTGCTTTTGACGTTAAGCAGTTGCAGTTGCAGTCAACCCCCCCCGTAGCCAAAAACCATGACATCCACCCCACTCCCCCTAACCCACCCCGCCCTGCTGCGCACCAGCAACCTAATCGGCCAAGAGTGGTCCGCCGCCCACACCGGCCACCGCCTGGATGTCACCAACCCCGCCACCAATACCATCTTCGCCTCGGTCCCCGACGGCAGCACCAAGGACGCCATCCAGGCAACCGACGCCGCCGCAGCCGCCTTCCCCACCTGGAGCCGCCGCACCGCCCGCGACCGCGCGCAGATCATCAAACGCTGGCACGCCCTGATCCTGGAGCACCAGGAGGACCTGGCCCAGATCATCTCCACCGAACAAGGCAAGCCCATCAAGGAGGCCCGCGGCGAAGTGCTGTACGGCGCGTCCTACGTGGAGTGGTTCGCCGAAGAAGCCACCCGCATCAGCGGCGAGATCGTCGCCGAGTCCGTCCCCGGCCGCAAGATGCTGGTGCTCAAGGAGCCGGTGGGCGTGGTAGCCGCCATCACGCCGTGGAACTTCCCGCTCGCCATGATCGCCCGCAAGATCGCGCCCGCGCTGGCCGCCGGCTGCACGGTGGTGGCCAAGCCCGCCGAAGACACGCCGCTGACCGCGCTGGCCCTGGTCTACCTGGCGCAACAAGCCGGCCTGCCCGCCGGCGTGCTGAACATCGTCACCGCCTCGCGCGCCAACACGCCCGCCGTGGTCGATGCCTGGCTGGCGGATAGCCGCGTGCGCAAGATCACCTTCACCGGCTCCACGCCGGTGGGCAAGCACCTGGCCCGCGAATCCGCCGGCACGCTGAAGAAGCTGTCGCTGGAGCTCGGTGGCAATGCGCCATTCATCGTGTTCGACGACGCGGACATCGATGCCGCCGTCGATGGCCTGATGGCCTCCAAGTTCCGCAACGGGGGCCAGACCTGCGTCTGCCCCAACCGCGTCTACGTGCAGGCTGGCGTGCACGATTACTTCGTCGCGCGCCTGTCGCTGCGTGTCGCCGCGCTGCAGGTCGGCCCCGCCACCGAGGAAGCCTCGCAGATCGGCCCCATGATCAATGCCCGCGCGGTGGAAAAGATCGCCCGCCACGTGGAAGATGCTGTCGCCAAGGGCGCCGTCGTGGTGACCGGCGGCAAACGCGTGCGGCCGGAAGATGGCCCGCACTACTACGCCCCCACCGTGCTCACCAACGCCACGCCGCAAATGGCGTTGTCGTGCGAGGAAACCTTTGGCCCGGTGGCCGCCGTGTTCCGCTTCACCGATGAAGCCGAAGTGGTGCGCGACGCCAACGACACGCCCTTCGGCCTGGCCGCCTACTTCTACTCCAACGACGTGCGCCGCATCTGGCGCGTGGCCCAGGCGCTGGAAACCGGCATTGTCGGCGTCAATGAAGGGGCCATCGCCTCGGAGGCCGCGCCCTTTGGCGGCGTCAAGGAATCCGGCTACGGACGCGAGGGATCGCGCCACGGGCTGGACGACTACATGCACACCAAATATATTTGCCAGGGCCAGCTCGGCTAAGACCCCGCGGCACGCCACCCACGCCCACGACATACTTCGGAACACCATGCCCGCACAAAACGCATTCAAGGCCGCGCTGGCGGCCAGCCAGCCCCAGATCGGCCTGTGGCTCTCGATGGCATCGCCCTACCTCGCCGAAGTCTCGGCCACGGCCGGCTTCGACTGGCTGCTGATCGACGGCGAGCACGCGCCCAACGACCTGCGCGGCACGCTGCATGCGCTGCAGGCCGTAGCCCCGTACCGCTCGCAGCCGGTGGTGCGCTGCGTGGCCGGCGAAGTCCCGCTGATCAAGCAGCTGCTGGATATCGGCGCCAAGAACCTGCTGGTGCCGATGGTGGATACCGCCGAGCAAGCCGCCGCGCTGGTGTCGGCCACCCGCTACCCGCCGCAGGGCATTCGCGGCGTGGGCAGCGCGGTGGGCCGTGCCTCGCAGTGGAACGCGCGCGCCGACTACCTGGCCGTGGCCGACGATGAGATCTGCCTGCTGGTGCAGGCAGAAACCGTGAAGGCCCTGGAGAACCTGGAAGCCATTTGCGCGGTTGACGGCGTCGACGGCGTCGACGGCGTCTTTATCGGCCCCGCCGACCTGGCTGCCTCCATGGGCCATCGCGGCAACCCGGGCCACCCCGAGGTGCAGGCCGCCATCGAAGGCGCGATGCGGACCATCGTCGCCAGCGGCAAGGCCGCGGGCACGCTGACCTCGGACCCCGCCCTGGCGCGCCGCTACCTGGCACTGGGCTGCACCTTCGTGGCGACAGGCGTGGACGTGCTGGTCTATGCCGGCGCGGCGCGCCGGCTGGCCGCGGACTTCATCGGCACGACCGCCGCGCCCGCAGCCGGGCCGTCGGCGGCATACTAATGCCCCGCGCGGCAGCCGCCGCGCCCCCTACACCACAGAGCACGCCCACATGCCGACCGAATCCCACCTCTGCTCCGACACCACCCTGGCCGCCATGCAGGCCATCGTCGGTGCCGGCGCCTGCCTGAGCGGCGACGCCGACACCGAGTCCTACGTCACGGACTACCGCCGCATCTACCGCGGCAAGGCCCAGGTGGTGGTCATGCCCTCCACCACCGAACAGGTCAGCCAGGTCATGGCCTGGTGCCACGCGCATGACGTGCCGGTGGTGCCGCAAGGCGGCAATACCTCGCTGATGGGCGGCTCGGTGCCCGACGACAGCGGCACCGCCGTGCTGCTCAGCCTTGGCCGCATGAACCGCGTGCTGGCCGTGGACACCATCAACGACACCATGACGGTGCAGGCCGGCGTGACGCTCAACGCGGCCCGCACCGCCGCCGAGCAGGAGCAGCGCCTGTTCCCGCTGCGCATTGGCTCGGAAGGTTCCTGCCAGATCGGCGGCAACCTGGCCACCAACGCGGGCGGCACCGCCGTGCTGCGCTACGGCAATATGCGCGACCTGGTGCTGGGCATCGAGGCCGTGCTGCCCGACGGCCGCATCTACTCGTCGCTGCGCGGCCTGCGCAAGGACAACACCGGCTATGACCTCAAGCAACTCTTCGTCGGCTCGGAAGGCACGCTCGGTATCATCACGGCGGCCGTGCTCAAGCTGATGCCGCAGCCGCGCGCCAATGCCGTGGCCTTCGTGGCCGTGCAAAGCCCCGAAGCCGCCGTGCGCCTGCTCGGCGTAGCCAAGCAGCATGGCGGCCAGGCCGTCACCGCGTTCGAGCTGATCTCCGCGCCCGCGCTGGAGCTGGTGCTCGAATACCTGGGCGACGTGGCCTCGCCGCTGCCCGCGCGGCACGACTGGATGGTGCTGATCGAGCTCACCTCCGGCGGCAGCGACGAAAGCCTCAACGCCACGCTGATGGAAATCCTCGAAGCCGGGCTGGCGCAGGAACTGGTGCTGGACGCCGCGGTGGCCGCCAGCCTGGGCGACGCCCAGCGCTTCTGGCGCATCCGCGAGGAAATCTCCGACGCGCAGACCCGCACCGGCGGCAGCATCAAGTGCGATGTGTCGGTGCCGTTGTCGCGCATCGCCGCCTTTATCGGCGACGCCTCGGCCAAGGTGCTGGCGCTGGAGCCCGCCGCGCGCATGGTGATCTACGGCCATATGGGCGACGGCAACGTGCACTTCAACCCGCTGCGCCCCAAGGACCGCAGCGCCGCGGACTTCCTCGGCCAGTGGTACGCGCCGATCTCCGAGGCGGTGGACACGCTGGCCCACGCGGAAAACGGCTCGATCTCCGCCGAGCACGGCATCGGCGTGGCCAAGCGCGACGACCTGAAGCGCTACAAGTCGCCGGTGGAGCTGGAACTGATGTGGCAGGTCAAGCGGGCGCTGGATCCGAAGAACCTGCTCAATCCGGCCAAGATGCTGCCGAAGCTGGACTGACGGCAACGGGTTGCGGCGGGTGCTTTCGCCCGCGACGAATGGCAGCCTCGACTTCAGCCGCTGCCGCTGCCGCTGCCACCAGCGCCAGCGACAAGGCCTGCCGCTTCACCATCACGCCGCAGGCTTACCGCAAGGACGGCCCGTGGCCCGTCGCGGTCGTCGGCAAGGGCAGCGACTCCCGCCACTGGTCCCTCGCAGCAAGCGGCCAGTGGTGTGACTTCGCGGTGACATGCGACAGCGACCCTGCGTTTTATCGGCGTTTTGCCGGGCGGGTGGAAACAGGCAGGCATACGGTGAGCGACCCGGCCATGGGGTGAGCGGGGATACGCTGGGTTGAACGACTGAGGACGGCGGCATAGCGTGGAAGTGGTGCGAGTGAGTTACTGATAATTCATTTTTTGGCATGAGAAATGGCGCGAATTGGCAAATCGCGCCACACTTCGGGAGAATCGCGCCACCCAGCCACCTCGGAAATTCCGCGCAAACCTGTGCCCGCTCACATGCCTTGACGTGCCCGATCACGCTTACAGCCGGACCATCCTCGGCTTGTACGAAATGAAGCGCATGGCATTCCGGCTCAATGAGCGAAACCGTACGCATTTGCCGCTTGGCGCCCATATCCTGGTCCTTGCCTGTGTCAAAATGACGCGTAGTTTGCCTGACCGCCCCAGGCCTTGCCTGGGGTAGACTGCGCCGCGCCCCGCTCCCACATAACGATGACGCTTATCCGCCGCATCCGCTTGACCGCATGGCTTGGCCTGATCGCCATGTGGCTCATCGTGCTTGCGCCGGCAGTCAGCCAGTTCGTGGCCGCGGCCCACGCCAACGATCCCGATGCCGTGATCTGCTCGGCCGCCCAGCCGGGCGACGCCCCCCATCCAATGCCGGGCAGCCAGCTAAACGCCTGCGGCTATTGCGATCTGCTGGCGGATCACGTGCCCCTCCCCACCCTTGCGCCTGCGGCGCTGTCGGCGATCCCCCTGCTGGTGATCGCCACCTCGCACGTGCTAGCCACCCGCTTCACGCCGCTCGGGGCCTTTCCTTCCGGGCGTCCCAGGGGCCCGCCGGCTTTACCTCAATCCCGTCTCTAAGCAACGCACGCCCTTTGGCGTGATCGTGGCGTGCGCGCGCACCTGAGCGCCGGCGCCGGACAACGATTTGAGGTAGACCCAATCATGCGCAAGCTGCTGCCCTTTGTCATCCTCGGCACCATCGGCACGCTGGCCGAGGCCGCCGACGAACAGAGCCTGCCGGCGGTCCAGGTGACCGAGATACGCTCGTTTGCCGAGAAGAACCAGTTGCCGCAGACAACCGCGAGCATTACCGGCGATCAAACCGCCCAGACCATCAACGTGATGGGCGCGGAGGACGCGCTGAAGTACCTGCCCAACGTGCTGGTGCGCAAACGATTTATCGGCGATACCCAGTCGCCGATGGCGACCCGCACCACCGGCATCAACGCCAGCGCGCGCAGCCTGATCTATGCCGACGGAGTCCTGCTGTCGACCCTGATCAACAACAACAACGGCAACGGCTCCCCACAGTGGTTCATGGTGACGCCGCAGTCGATCGGCCGCATCGACGTGATGTACGGCCCGTTCGCCGCGGCGTATCCGGGCAACTCCTACGGTGCCGTGACCGAGATCACCACGCGCATGCCGAAGACGTTCGAGGGCAGCCTGGAGGTCACCGGCGCCATCCAGCAGTTCAGCAAGTACGGCACCGACCAGAACGAGCCGGCGCAACAGGCCAGCGCCACGCTGGGCGACCGCACCGGGAAGTTCTCGTGGTGGCTCAGCGCGAACCACCTCAACAGCTTCAGCCAGCCCCTGAGCTTCGCCACGGTCAGCCAGTCGACGACTGCCGCCGGCGCCGGCCTGCCCGTCATCGCCGGCGCGTTTGCCGACCGCAACCGGACCGGCGGCGCCATCCGGGTGATCGGCGCGGGCAATTTCGTCCATACGCTGCAGGACAACGCCACGGTCAAGCTGGGCTACGACTTCACGCCAACGTTGAGCGCGATCTACACGCTGGGCTACTGGCAGAACAGATCGAAAGCGAGCGCGCAGACCTACCTGAGCACGGCATCCGGCTCGCCCTTCTACGGCGCGCAAAGCGGCAACGTCAATATCGGGGGATTCGCGTACAGCGCCAGCACCATCGCGGGCCAGTTTTCCAGCAATAACGTGGATCAGGAACACCTGATGCAGAGCCTGAAGGTCGGGACCCGTACGCAAGGGCTGTTCGACTGGGAGGCCATTGTCAGCAATCTCTACTATCTCCAGGATTCGAGCCGCCTGCCCACCGGGCTCTATCCGGCGGCGCTGACCGGTGGTCCGGGCCGGACCACCGACATGAGCGGCTCAGGCTGGTCCACCTTCGACGTCAAGGGCATCTGGCGGCCACAGGGCATCGCCGGCGCGAACATCGTCAGCTTCGGCGCCCACTACGACCAGTTCAAGCTGAGCAGCCCGACCTACAGCACTACCAACTGGGTATCCGGCGGCAATGGCGCGCTGTTCAGCACCTCGCAGGGCAAGACGCAAACCGGCGCGCTCTGGCTGCAGGACGTCTGGCGCATGACACCGAGCCTGCAGGCAACGCTGGGCGGCCGCTATGAGATCTGGCGCGCCTATGACGGCTTCAACTACGCCATCGGCAGCAACGGCGTTGGGGTGCCGATCCAGCAGCCCAGTCTCGACAAATCGGGGTTCTCCCCCAAGGCGTCGCTCACCTGGGAGGCAAGCGAGCTGTGGTCGGTGACCGGCTCCATCGGCAAGGCGCTTCGCTTCCCGACGGTCGGCGAGCTCTATCAGAGCGTGCAGACCGGGACGACGTTCACCCAGGCCAATCCGTTCCTGCAGCCGGAACGCGCCCTGTCCGGCGAACTCGCCATCGAGCGCCACACCAGCGAGGGCAAGCTCCGCGTTTCCGCTTTCAGCGAGTACGTCAGGAACGCGCTGATCTCCCAGACCTCGACGATTGCCGGATTCGCCACGCCAGTCTCCTTTACGCAGAACGTGGGCAAGACACGGCAACTGGGCCTCGAACTAGCCGGCCAGCAGGACCATGTGCTGATCAACGGCCTGACGCTCTCGGGCAACGTCACCTACGTCAATTCCCGGATTCTCTCGGACGACAGCTACGTGCCTACCACCCCGGGCGCGACGGCGGTCGGCAAGCGCGTGCCCTACGTGCCCACGTGGCGCGCAACGGTGGCGGCGACCTACCGGCCTGACAACAAGTGGGCTTATACGCTGGCTGCGCGCTATAGCAGCCGCGTGTACGCAACGGTCGACAACACCGACATCAACCCTGCGACCTACCAGGGCTTCGAGAGCTTCTTCGTGATGGATGCGCGCGTGCATTACCAGCTCGACAAGCATTGGAGCGGTGCGCTGGGCGTGGATAACCTGAACAATCACAAGTACTTCCTGTTCCACCCCTTCCCGCAGCGCACGTTCTACCTGAGCCTGAAGTACACCCTCTGACAAATCCCGCCATGTCCCAGCCTCTAGAACGATCGCCAATGCCCGCACAAGCCACCCAGCCCTCGCCGGCAGCAGCAGCGTCTTATCGCATGCTCTGGCGCTGGCACTTCTACGCCGGGCTCTTCGTCGCGCCTTTCCTGATCGTCCTGGCGATCACCGGCACGATCTACTGCTTCCAGCCGCAGATCGAACCCCTGCTCTATCCCCAGTTGCTGCGCGTTGCGCCAACTGGCACAAAGCTTCCCGCCCAGTCCCTGCTGGACCGGGCGTGGGCCCAGGCGCCCGAAGGTGCGGTGGCGACGACATATACCGTTGACGCGGCCCCACGCGCCAGCGCCGAGTTTGTCTTTCGCCTGCCGTCGGGCAAGAGCGAGAGCCTGTACCTGGACCCGTACACCGGCAAGTACCTCGGCAGCCTGAGCGTCGAGGACCGGTTGATGAAACAGGTGCGCATGCTGCATCGCGCGCTGCTGCTGGGCAAGACCGGGGAGCTGCTGATGGAACTGGCGGCGTGCTGGTCGCTGGTCATGATTGCCACGGGCATCGCGATGTGGTGGCCGCGGCTGAGCGAGCGGCGCGGCAAAGCCTTCGTGGTCGGCAAGGCCGCCGGCGGGCGCGGCTGGTGGAAGGAAGTCCACCTGGTCATCGGCGCCTGGATGGCGATCGGCGCCGTGGCGTTCGTCCTCTCCGGCTTGCCCTGGACCGCATCGTGGGGCAAGCAGTTCAAGGCGATCGCCACCGCGGCGCAGCTGGGCAATCCACCCGGCGCGTGGGGCGACGCAGGGGTCCGGTCAACGCCGGGGGCGGCCAGCATGGATTCGCTTCCCCTCGCGCAAATCCCCTGGGCAGTCGGCATGGCCAAGGTCCCATCCGGCGCGGCGCCGGCAGTGGGCGCTGCCACGATCAGCCTGGATCGCGCCGTGGCGATCGTGGCCGAGAACGGTGTTTCGACCGGCTACCAGCTTGTGCTGCCGAAGTCAGCCGCCGACGTGTTCACCGCATCCTATTTCCCCGCGGATCCCAAGGTGGAACGCACGCTGCATATCGACCAGTACAACGGCAAGGTGCTCAAGGACATTCGCTACGGCGGCTACGGCGCAGTGGCGCAGTGGCGCAGGCCATCTCCTATGGCACGTCCTTGCACATGGGCCGCTATTTCGGGCTGGCCAACCAGGTCGCGTGCACGGTGATCTCGCTGGGCCTGATGATGCTCGCCGTGACGGGCCTCGTGATGTGGATCAAGCGCAGGCCCGCGCGCGCCCTGGCGGCGCCGTCATTCCCGCGCACGCTCCCGCCCATGCGAGCGTGGGTGATCGGCCTTGGGCTGCTGGGTGCTGTGTTCCCGATGATGGGTGCCACGCTGGTGGTGGTCTGGCTGCTGGATCGCTGGTTCGCACGATCAGTCACCGTGCGGGTGGCGGCGCCAGAGGCCGCCAGTCCGCTCAGAAGCGGTAGTTGACACTCTACGCGTGTCACACCGGGCGAGGCGGCGCCGTCAGAGCCCCTCCCCCACCAACCTGTCCGCCTCCGCCTTCACCATCTCCCCGTGCTGGTCCAGCACCGGCGCCGCGAAGGGTTCCGGCCCTGGCGTGCGCCCGAACTTGATCGCACGGGTAAAGCCGCGATACCGGCCGACGGCGGGATGCTCGAACGTGGTCACCATGCCTTCCGCCTGCACCTGCGGGAAGTCGAACATGTCTTCCACGGAGCGCGCGGCGGCGCAGGGGACCGCTTCGCCGAAGTGCGCTTCCCATTCCAGCGCGGTGCGTGTCGCCAGCGCGCGGTGCAGCGCGGGAACGATCTCGTCCTGGTGCTGCGCGCGCTTGCGCACGCTGTCGTAGCGCTCGGTGGCAAGCTCCGCCAGGCCGGTCTTCTCGCACAGCGCGGCCCAGAAATGCGGCGTGTTGGCGGAGATGTAGAGATAGCCATCCCTGGTCGGATGGATGCCGGTGATGCCGCCGGAGCGCATGTCGCGGCCAACCTCCTTGGGTTCGTTGTCGGCCCAGACCATGCGGGCCGATTGCATGGTCAGCGCCGCGCGTAGCAGCGAAACGCCGACGTACTGGCCTTCGCCGCTTTTCTCGCGCTCGTAGAGTGCGGACGCGACGCCGCCGGCGACCAGCGCCGAGCCGTAGTAGTCGACGACCGAACCGTAGAGGATCTCTGGCGCGCCGCCCTGCTTGCCCTGCAGCGTGCACATGCCGGTCATGGTCTGCAGGACCTGGTCGTAGCCGGCCTTGTCCTTGAGCGGGCCGTCTTCGCCATAGCCGGTCACGGCGCAGTAGATCAGTCGCGGGTTGACCAGCTTGAGCTGTTCGTAAGCGATGCCAAGCCTGGGCGGCACGGTGGGCCGGAAGTTGTGCACCAGCACGTCGGCGGTGCGCACCAGCGCCATCAGCCGCTGCAGGTCGTCGGCTTGCTTGAGATCGAGCACCACGCCCAGCTTGCTGCGGTTGACGCCCAGGAAGGCGCGGCTCTCCGCCTCAAGCGACGATGGATACTTGCGCAGGTTGTCGCCGGCGGGCGGCTCGATCTTGATGACCTCGGCGCCCTGGTCGGCCAGCAGGGAGCAACCATAGGGGCCCGCTATGTAGGCGCTCAGGTCCAGCACGCGCAGGCCGGACAGCGGGCCTGGCTTGCCGCTGCGCTCGCTCAGCGGCGCGGCGCGGTCATCAGAGGGGGAACGCATGGAAATCTCCGGAAATATGCAGATATGCCAGATATGCAATAGAGGCGAGGCGTGCTCGCATCAGTCCACGACGATGTTCTGTCGCTTGGCGAGCGTCTTCCACCTCTGCACGTCCTGCCCGATGGTGGCGGCGAACTGGGCCGGCGTAACGGGCCTGGCTTCGGCGCCCTCCTTCAGGAAGGCCGCCTTGATCTCGGGCTTGGACAGGATGGTGTTGACGGCGGAGTTGAGCTGGTTGACGATCGCCGGCGGCGTGCCGGCCGGCGCCAGCAGGCCCCACCACAGCTCGAACTCATAGCCCGGCACCGCGCTGGACATGGGCGTGAGCTCCGGCGCGACCGGGCTCGGCTTGAGGCTGGTGATGCCAACGGCGCGCACCTTGCCGGCGCGCACCATTGGCAGCAGCGAGGGGCCGCTGGAGATCAGCAGCTGGGTCTGGTTGCCGATCAGGTCGGTCACGGCGGGGCCCATGCCGCGATACGGGATATGCGTGATGAACAGGTTGCCGGCCCTGGCCTTGAGCAGCTCGGTGCCGAACTGGTTGACGCTGCCCGGCCCGGACGAGGCGTAGTTGTACTTGCCCGGCTTGGCGCGGATCGCCGCGATCAGTTCCTGCGGGGTCTTGGCGGGGAATTCGTTGTTGACCGCGACGATGAACGGCCCTTGCGCAAACATCGCCACCGGCACGAAGCTCTTGACCGCATCGAACGGCAGCTTGGCCTGCACCGCGGCGTTGGTCGTCATGCTGGACGACACGGCGACCAGCGTGTACCCGTCCGGGGCGGACTTGGCAACGATGCCCGTGCCGGTGTTGCCGCTGGCGCCGGGCCGGTTGTCGATGACGACGGGTTGCTTGAGCTCCTCGCCGATCTCCTTGGCGACGATGCGCGCGAAGATGTCGTTGGAGCCGCCCGGCGGATAGGGCACGACGATGGTGATGGGCTTGCTCGGATACCCGCCCTGCGCGAATGCCGCGCCGGATACCAGGCTGGCAATGACCGTGGCGGCCAACGCCACGCTACGGGAAATGAATACGGGTGCGGATGCGGATAATGTTTTCAAGATGTCTCCTTTTTGTATTTTTGGTTTTTCCCACGCGGTGCAGCCTGATCCCGGCAGCCGATCCCGGCAGCGAATCCCGGCAACGTCAGGCAGGCAGCAATCCAAGGCGCCTGGCGGTAGCCACGATGGCCTGGGCGCGCTTCACGAACGGCGGGTCGATCATCTTGCCGTCCACCACATAGGCGCCCACGCCCCTGGCATCGGCATCGCGCGCGGCTTCCACTACCCGCGCCGCATGTCCAATCTCTTCATCGCTAGGGCGAAACGCCTGGTTTGCCAGCGGGACCTGGCTGGGATGGATGCAGCTCTTGCCGAGAAAGCCCATGCGGCGCGACAGCTCGGCCTCGGCACGGAAACCGGCTTCATCCTTGATGTTGGCAAACACCGTGTCGTAGGCGAACACGCCGGCCTCGCCGGCTGCCATGCGCACCGCGTACATGGCTTGCTGGATCGCCGCGCTTTCGCGCCGGGCGATGCCCAGCGGCTCGAACAGGTCGCCCAGGCCAAGCTGCAGGCCGGCGACGCGTGGGTGGGCCGTGGCCAGCTCGCAGGCCAGGCGCAGCGCCTTGGGGGTTTCGATGTTGAGCAGCAGGCGAACCGGCTTGTCCACGCCTTGCGCAAACCCGTTGGCGCGCTCTGCCTGCTCGATGGCCTCGGCGGCGCGGCGCACGTCATCGGCGCTCTCTGGCTTGGGCAGGTTGACCAGGTCCAGGCCTGGCTGCACCACCGCGGCCACATCGGCCGCGAAGTGCGGGGTATCCAGCGCGTTGACCCGCACGATCAGCGTCTTGCCGCTGGCGCGGGCCTGGCCCGAGCGCAGCAGTTCGCGCAGTGCCGCGCGCGCTTGCGGCTTGCGCTCCTGCGCCACCGCGTCCTCGAGGTCGAACGACAGCCCGTCCGCGGCGCTGGCCAATGCCTTGTCGAACAACTCCGGACGTGAGCCGGGGACGAACAGTTTGCTTCTCATGGCAACGGGAACCGATGGCTTTGGAGTGCGCCAGTGTGGGTCAGGCCAGAACAAAGATAAACTACCTATGTCTTTCTTTAATCGATAGAAAATGTATGGAGACAGCCTACCTCAACGCGTTCCTGGTCGTCGTGGATACCGGCTCCCTCGCGCAAGCGGCCCGGCGGCTCAACGTGACGCCCGCGGCCATCGCGCAGCAGATTCACGTTCTTGAGCGGGAGTTGGGCACTTCCTTGCTCGGCCGGGCCGGCCGCACCGTGGCGCCCACCGAGTCGGGCACGCGGCTGGCCGAGCGCGCCCGCGCGCTGCTGCGGGACTTCAACGGCTTGCGGGACTGGGTCAATGAGGCAGAGGCGCCAAGGGAGCTGCGCCTTGGCACGATCAACACCGCGCTGCACAGCCTGCTGCCGGAAACGCTCGCCGGGTTCGCCGCGGAGCATCCGGGTGTCTCCGTGTTTATCCAGTCGGACAAATCGGCGGCGCTGTACGACGCCGTGAAGAACGCGGAGCTGGATGCGGCCGTCTGCCTGCATCCGCCCTTCGCGCTGCCCAAGACCATCGTTTGGGAGCTGCTGCGTGAGGAACCCCTGGTTGTGCTGGCGCCCGCCCGGCTGGCCAGGCGCGATCCGCACGATCTGCTGCGCACCGAGCCATTGATCCGCTACGACCGCAGCGTGGGCGGCGGCAAGCAGGCAGACCGGTACTTGCGGCAGGCAGGCATCACCGCGCACGAGCGGTTCGAGCTCAGCTCGCTGGTGGCGATCGCCATGATGGTCGACCGGGGGCTGGGCGTGTCTCTCGCTCCAGACATTGCGTCGCCGCTGACGGCGGGCCTGCGGATCGCCAAGTTGAAGCTGCCCGAAGCGACGGAGCCGCGCAGGTTTGGGGTCTTGTGGCAGCGCTCCTCTCCCCGCACGCCGTTGATCCTCTCGTTGTTGCGGCATGCGCAGCAAGCCGCCGGATGATCGCGTACTGACGCTGATGCGCAGAGGTTTATGCGGCTTGATCCGCGCCGCCCGGAAACACCCGTTCGCCCAGGAAATCGATCAACACGCGCAACTTGGGCGAAGGGTGCCGGCTGGCCGGCCACAGCACGCGGAAGGTGCCGCTACGGTCCACGTAGTCGTCCAGCACGGTGCGCAGCCGGCCGTCGGCCAGCGCCTCGCGGATCGCGAAGTCCGGCAGGCAGGCGATGCCAAGTCCCTGCAACGCAAAGCTCACGCGGGTCTCGATGTTGTTGCAGATCATCGAGGTGGGCAGGCTCAACTCCGGCTCGTGGGCTGCGCGGCGCAGCGGCCAGGCTTCCAGCTTGCCGCTGTTCGGGAAGCGGTATTGCAGGCAAGCATGCCCGGCCAGGTCGGCGGGTTGCCGGGGCACGCCGCGCTGCGCGATATAGGCTGGCGACGCCACCAGCAGGATCCGGAACGCGCCGAGGCGCCGCGCCGATAGCCGGGAGTCGCCTGGCTCGCCGGTACGCACCACGGCATCGAAGCCCTCCTCGATCACATCGACCATGCGGTCGGTGAAATCCAGGTCCAGCTCGATCTCCGGGTATTGCCGCATGAAGTCGCCCAACACGGGCAGCACCAGCGAACTCACCAGCGGCAGGCTGACGCGCAAGCGCCCGCGCGGCACTTCGGCTGCACGCGACAACTCCTGCTCCGCCGCCTCGATCTCGGCCAGGATGCGGCGGCTGCGCTCCAGGAACAGCATGCCCTCCGCCGTCAGGGCGATGCTGCGCGTGCTGCGGTGAAACAGCCGCGCGCCAAGCTTTTCCTCCAGCCTTGCCACGCTCTTGCCCACGGCCGACGCCGACACGCCCATCAGGCGGCCCGCCACGAAGCTGCGGGTCTCGGCGACCTGCACAAACACCGTAAAGCCACTCAGGCTGTCCATCGGCTTTCCCGCCATTCCAAGCGCCTCAATCCTCGATTACGGATATCCTTGTCCGGATAACCAGGAACTCTAGCCTACTTTTTCCCGAGTCAAAAGTTTCTTATCGTTCGCCTGAGCCTCTCAATATCCTGCGACGAAGGAAAACACGCATGTCCTCCCACTTGCCCGCCCGCGTCGACGCGGTCATCGAACAAGCCATTGCCGACCACCGCCTGGTCGGCACCGTAGTGCTGGTCGCGCGCCACGGCGAAGTGATTCACCGCCGCGCCGCCGGCCTGGCCGACCGCGAAGCCGGCCGGCCCATGCACGCCGATACGCTGTTCCGCCTGGCCTCGGTGTCCAAACCCATCGTGTCGGCAGCGGCGATGGTGCTGGTAGCACAAGGCCGCCTGGGGCTCGACGAGGCGGTGATCCGCTGGCTGCCGGATTTCACGCCGCGGCTGGCCGACGGCAGCCCCGCTACCATCACCGTGCGGCAGCTGATGACCCATACCGCCGGGCTGGGCTACCGCTTCTTTGAAGCCGACGAGCACGGGCCCTATGCCCGCGCCGGCGTGTCGGACGGCATGGACCAGCCGGGCATCACCCTTGCGGAGAACCTGCGCCGCATCGCCAGCGTGCCCTTGCTCTACAAGCCGGGCGCCGCCTGGGGCTATTCGCTGGCGACGGATGTGCTTGGCGCCGTGATCGAGCGCGTCTGCGATGCGCCACTGGGCAACGCGGTGCACGCGCTCGTCACCGGCCCGCTGGGCATGGACGACACCGGCTTTGCCGCGGTCGATGCCGGGCGCCTGGCCACCGCCTACGTCAACGACACGCCGGTGCCGCGCCGCATGCTCGCGCACGATGTGGTCCCCGTCGTCGACGGCACGGCCGGCATCCACTACGCGAGCGCACGTGCCTTGGACACCAACGCCTTCCCCTCCGGCGGCGCCGGCATGGTTGGCAGCGCCGGCGATTTCCTCCGCTTGCAAGAAGCCCTGCGCCAGGGCGGCGATCCGTTGATGCCCGCTGCCTGGGTCGATGAAATGGGCCGCAACCAGACCGGCGAATGGGGCCCGCCGGATGCGCCGGGCACCGGCTTTGGCCTGGGCTTTTCGGTGCTGCACGATCCGGCGGCGGCCGGCTCGCCGGAATCGGCCGGCACCTGGCGCTGGGGTGGCGCCTACGGGCACTCGTGGTTCGTCGACCGCGCCCGGGGCCTGAGCGTGGCCGCGTTTACCAACACCTTATATGAAGGCATGAGCGGGCGCTTCGTCACGGATCTGCGCGACGCTGTCTATGGGCACGAGGCGGTGGCGAGGACAGCGACTGGATATTGAGGGTTTCTTGAGCGCTACTCAGCCCGCTATTCAGACCGCTACTCAGCCGCTTCACCCACGCGCAGCATGTTCCACGTCAGGCCAAGCTGGGCATCGGTCTTCAACGAGAGCAGCTGGCGGGAGAGCCGGGCGAGATGCGCCTGTTCCGCCAGGTTCTTGCCAACCACGCCTTTTTCCTCGGCGGCGTTGGCAAGCACGCCTTCCAGGTCGCCATAGCGCTGCAGCAGCTTGGCAGCGGTCTTGGCCCCGACCTTCTCGACACCGGGGATATCGTCCGTGCTATCCCCCAGCAGGGCCAGATAGTCGGCAAACTGGTGGCTGCCCACGCCGAACTTGTCCATGACGTAGCTTTCATCGAACCAGGACGGCTCCCCGTTCTTCGCGGTGGCAAAGTGGTTGCGCACGATGGCGCCGTCGGCGATGAGCTGCAGCACGTCCTTGTCCGTGCTCACCGGGATCACCTGCCCCTCCTTGCTCGCGGTCCAGCGATAGAAAGCCGTGGCGATGATGTCGTCGGCCTCGTAGCCGTCGATCATGGCGGTCTGCAGTCCCAGCACTTCCGTCAGCGTCAGCCGGAAATCGGGCAAGACCTCCGCCAGCTCCGGATCCATGGGCTTGCGGTGCTGGCGGTACTGGGGATACAGATCGTGCCGCCAGGTCTTGCCGCCGGTGTCGAACGCCGCCAGCGCGTGCGTGGGCTTGCACTCGGTCAAGGCACGGCGGAACGAGGCCAGCGCCGAGAGTACGGCGCCTTCGACCTTGGCCGGAATGTCCTCGGCCGGGTTGGCTTCGTAGACCCGGCGCAGGATGTTCAGGCCGTCGATGAGCAGTAGTGTGTGCTTCATTGTTCTTGCGATTCTTGCGATGCGTGCAGTCAGACCCTCTATTTTGACGTGCGACGCCCGTCGCGCAACCTTTTCGGGCAGGCGACTCAGCAAGAATGCGGGGTTGCGCCGGCGGTCCACCTCGTCTAGTCTGAGCAGACTCAACCTACGCCCGGAAATGAACAACATTCACGACACTCGCCAGGCAGTAATCGACGCCCTGCAAAAGACAGGTACCCCGATGGATGCATATCAGGTCGCAAAGGCCACGGGCGTCAGCCCGATCCAGGCAGCGCGGACACTCACGAAGCTCGCCGCAAAAGGCCTCGTGCAGACCGACACCCAGCTTGGCGCCGAGGCCGACCTGTCCGCGCAGTTCCGCCTGGCTCCGGCGCCGAAGGATGCCGCCGGGGGGTAAAAGCGGAGGTTGTTGCTGGCTGGCCGGCGCCGGGATCCGGTTCATGTGCGCCGGCGATCTCACGGGCAATCGCGTCCGATGATGCTGTGCGTGCGGCGAATGTGCGGCGAAGTGCGGCGAATGCGTGGCTTGATGACGTTATCGGCCACCGGCCAGAGGTGTGGCAAAGCGCGGATGCCGTGCTGATTCTTGCAGCAACTGCACTGATTCTGGCAATCTGCCGAGACCATTTCGGCAAATAATCCCAATCAGGACTATCCATGAGGCGCCAACCCGCGTATATTTCGCCCCGCGGGGTGGAGCAGTTGGCAGCTCGTCGGGCTCATAACCCGAAGGTCGCAGGTTCAAGTCCTGCCCCCGCAACCAGATTCTAAAAAGCCCGTACGGTATACGCCGCACGGGCTTTTTGCATTCCGGGGACAGGCCTTGCGCGCAACCCTTATGCGAAACCGAACGGCCCGACCAGGTTGATCGCCTTGGTCTCGGTGTAGCTCAGCATCTCCTCGATCCCCTCCTCCCGGCCCACGCCCGAGTTCCGGTAGCCGCCGTAGGGCACGCCCTTGTAGTGCGCACCGACGCCGTTGACCCAGATGTAGCCGGTACGCAGCCGGGTGGCCGTGGCCAGCGCCGCCTGGATGTCGCGGGTCCAGATGGAGGCGGTCAGGCCGTATTCCACGCCATTGGCGATGCGCAGCGCTTCGTCCGGCGTGGACCAGCGCATGATGGACAAGATGGGGCCGAACACTTCCTCCTGGGCGATACGCATGTGCGGCAGCACGTCGGCGAACACGGTCGGCTCGATCCAGTAGCCGCGGGCGAAGGATTCGCCTGCGGGCCGCTCTGCGCCAGTGACCAGCGTGGCGCCGTCGCGCTTGGCGATTTCCACGTAGTCGCAGACGCGCTGGTACTGCGCCCTGGAATTGATCGGGCCCATGTCCGATTGCATCGATCGGGGATCGCCCAGCCGGATGCGCGCCACGCGCTCGGCCACGCCTTCGACGAATTCGTCGTAGATGCTGTCGTGCACCAGCAGGCGGCTGGTGGAGCCGCAGGACTGGCCTTGCCACAGGAAATTCATGCCACGCACCGCGGCGTCCTTGGCGGCTTCGAGGTCGGCATCGGGAAAGACGATCAGCGGGTTCTTGCCGCCCAGCTCCAGCGAGATATGCTTCACGCAGACATCGGCCGCGCTCTTCTGGATCTGCCGGCCGGTGTTGGGCGAGCCGATAAAGGCGATGCGCTTGATCCTGGGGTTGCGCGCGATGGCGTCGCCCGCGTCCTTGCCCAGGCCGGTGACGATGTTCATCACGCCGGGCGGCAGCACGTCCTTGCAGATCTCGGCCAGCATGGTGGCCGACAGCGAACTGGTCTCGGGCGGCTTGACCACCAGCGCGTTGCCGGCGATCAGGGCGGCCGCGGTGCGCGCGGCAGCGAACAGGATGGGATGGTTGAACGGCACGATCCGCCCCACCACGCCGTAAGGCTCGCGCACCGTGAAATGCAGCGAGTCGGCGGTGGCGGGAATGGTCTCGCCCTTGAGCTCATAGCCCAGTCCGGCATAAAAGTTCAGCCCCCACGCGGCGGCGGCGACGTCGTCCTTGAGCGCCGTGACCGTATTGCCGGTATCGGCCACTTCCACGGCCAGCACCGCCTCGGCCGCCTCGGTCAGCCGCCGGGCCACCTCGCGCATCCGTTCAGCGCGGCCCTCGATGCCCAGTGCCTGCCAGGCGGGATAGGCGCGCTCGGCGGCTGCCGCCGCGCGCTCCACATCCTCGGCATTGCCAGCCGGGATATGCCCGATGATCTCTTCCGTCGCCGGGTTGACGCTGGGCAGCCATTGCCCGCCGGCGCTCCCGGTGAGCTCGCCGTCGATCAGCATCCGGCGCTTGTTGTGGTCGTTCAACTGCATGGTGGACTCTCCTGCGTGGCGATGACTGCTATTCAAGGTGGATGCCGTTGCGGCGGATGAACGATGCCCACTGCTCGCGCTCCTTCGTCAGGCTGCCGCGAAACGCATCGGGGGTGTCGAACACCGGCACCAGCGCGTGCGCCTCGAGCGCGCTCGCCAGCTCCGCCGTCCTCATCGCCTGCGCGACTTCCTCGCTCAGCTTGCGGACCACGGCCGGTGGCACGCCGGTGGGCGCAAACAGGCTGAACGAGGTCCAGACCTGCACGCCCTTGAGCCCGGCCTCGGCCAATGACGGCACGTTGGGCAGCAGCCGGGTCTTGTCGTTGACCGCGAGGGCGACAAGCTTGCCGGACTGGATAAACGGCTGCACGGAGCTCAGGTCGGTGAACATGAATTTCAGGCGGCCGCTGAGCAGGTCCTGGTAGGCCGGGCTCACGCCCTTGTAGGGCACATGCAGGAAGCGGGCGCCGGACGCTTCCTCGACCATGCGCACGCCCAGGTAAGGCGGGCTGCCCTCGCCCGCAGAGCCATAGGGCAGCTCGCCGGGCTTTTGCTTGCCAAGCCGGATCAGGTCGGCAAACGAGGCGATGCCCGCGTTGGGCGTGGCCACCAGCACCATCGGCGCCATCACGCCGCGCGCGATCGGCACCAGGTCCCGCTCCACATCGAACGGCAGCTTGCTGTACAGCGCCGGGCTGATGGCCACAGCCGCGTTGGCCGTGATCAGGAAGGTGTAGCCGTCCGGCGTGGCGCGCGCGGCGGACTGCGTGCCGACGTTGCCGCTGGCGCCCGGCCGGTTCTCCACGACGAAGGACTGCTTCATCGATTTCGACAAGCTGGTGGCCAGCAGGCGGGCGTAGACATCGGTGCCCCCGCCAGCCGCCGACGGCACGATCAGCTTGACCGGACGGGACGGCCATTCGTCCTTGGCGTGCGCGGGTTGTGTGAGCGCGGCGGCGCTGGCAGCCAGTGCCAGCGCGAGCCCTGCGCAAGCGCGCAGGCGGGATAGTAGATGCGTTGCGATCATCGGGTGTCTCCTCGTGTTCCTGTCAGTGAAGTTGGCGAGCCGCACCAGGCGGTGGGCGTCTGCCGGGCAAGGCGTTTCCACAGGTCCCATGCCCGGTTGACCTGCTTCGCGTTGGTGGCCTCGGCGGCGAGCCCTTCCTCGTCGGTGAGGTATTCGATGTCGCCCAGGCGGCGTGCCTCCAGCACCAGGCGCGCGTTCTTCTCGGTGTAGATGGCGCAGTACACGGCCTGCCTGAGCGAGTCGGCGGCTACCGTTGCGCCATGTCCGCGCATCAGCACCACGTCTGCCGTGCCCAGCCTGGCGGCCAGCGCCTGGCCCAGGGCAGCGTCGCGGATCAGCAGGTCCGAGCCCGGGCCGGCAGAGTCGCGGATCTCGAACACCGGCGCGCCGCGCGCGAGGAAGCCGCTCATATGGCAGATCGGGCGCAGCGTCACGTTCCTGGCCACGCCGAACGGGATCACCGCCGGGGAGTGGCTGTGCACGACCGCCATCACATCCGGCCTGGCGCGATAGATGGCGCTGTGGATGAAGCGCTCGAGAAAGACGGCCGGAGGCTGGCCATCGATGGTGTTCCCGGCGGCATCGGCGACCGGGTTGCCGTCGAGATCGAAGGCGAACACGTCGGCGGCAGCGACCAGCGCGGGCGCCATGCTGCGTGAAAGCAGGAAGCGGCCCGGGTCATCGGCGCAGCGCATGCTGACGTGGCCGAAGGCGTCCAGCACGCCCTCATGGAAGAGGATATGGTTCGCGTCCACCAGGTCCTGCAGGGCATCCGGGGCATCCGGGGCATTCGGGACATCCGGTGCAGCGGAAATTGAATTGGCCAAGGCTGTCTCCTTGTCGATCGGGAGCGGGTTCAGAAGATGTGCTTGATGCCCAGCATGGCGCCGAGCTGGTTGCCGCCGGGCGCGGCATTGGCGCCGGCGGCGCCGGAGCTGACCGATAGCGCCAGATTGCCGCGGTTGTCGATAAAGCCTGCCGTGCCGTAGACCGAAGTGCGCCGGCTGAAGGCATAGGTGGCGCGTGCCGCGTAGAGCCAGGCCTTGTTGGGGCTGTTGTGATAGCGCAGCAGGAACACTTCGCCGTCCACGCTGAAGGCGGGCGTGATGGCATAGGAGGCACCGCCAAACCACAGGTCGCTGCGCGGGGTGGGGCTGCCGTCGTTGTCGCGCCGGATCACGCCGCCGCCGAGCTTGGCCTTGCCAACGTTGGCGTAGGCGTTGAGCGCCAGCCGGTCGTCCTTCAGCCCGCTGTTGGCCAGGCCGGCCGCCGCGCCCTGCCCGCCGCGCAGCGAATCGTAGGCTGCGCTGACGCCCCAGGCGCCGGTGTCGTACTTGAGCAGCGCGGACCATTCCCGGCACGCGCGGTGGTCGGCAGGGTTCTCGCCCGCGCATTGGGTGGCGGCGGGCCCGGAGCCGGTGACCGCGGTGTCGCGGCCCAGGCTGTAGGTGGCACCGAGCGTCACCGGCCCGAAGGTGCCCTTGTATGACACGGCGTTGTCGGCGCGGGCACTGGGCAGGTAGCTATCCATCGACGACGAGCCAAAGGTATTGGGCCCGAGCATGTCCGGCTCCAGCATCGACCAGAACAACATGGTGTACTGCCGCCCGAACGCCACCTGCCCCCAACCGCCGGACAGCCCCACCAGCGCCTGGCGCCCGAACAGCCGGCCGCCCTGGTTGGAGGTGCCGGTGTCCGCCCCGAAGCCCGATTCGAGCACGAAGATGCTCTTCAGCCCGCCACCGAGGTCCTCGCTGCCACGAAGGCCCCAGCGCGAGGGCACGCTGCCGGCCAGCCCCGGCATGCGGACCACGCTGTCCTTGGCGGTGCCCACGTTCGAGACGTACTCGATGCCGGTATCGACCACGCCGTACAGCGTCACCGACTGCGCCGCCGCCATGGACGGCAGTCCTGCCAGTAAGGTTAGTAGTGCGATGGCCGCCGATTTGCTCGCCATCCGATGCTTCTTGCTCATCTTGTCTCCCCTTTCGTTCTTTGCTTTCTCGTTTTTTTCCACTTCAAGCGCGGGTCTTGCGGTTGACCGCCACTGCGGTCGCGGCGATCAGCGCCGGCACGATGCCGGCCATGAAGATGTGGCTCACATCCCATTGCAGGCCCAGCATCACCCCGCCCAGCAGCGGGCCGCAGATGGAGCCGATGCGGCCAATGCCGACTGCGCAGCCAACGCCGGAAGCCCGCATGTGCGTGGGATAGATCTCGGCGGCCAGCGCATTGAAGCCGGCCTGCGCGCCCTGCACCGCCACGCCCATCAGCAAGCTGACCGCCGCCACCGCGGCGAAACTGGCGGACCAGCTCGCCAGCACCACGGCGAGCGCGGCATAGCCCAGCAATTCGCACAGCAGCACGCGGCGCGCGCCGAAGCGGTTCATCAGCGGGCCCTGGGCAATGGAGCCGGCAACGCCGCCGAAACTGAACAGCGAAATCGCCGTGATGCCCACCGTGACGGGATGCTGCGCGCCGATCAGCACGGCCGGCATCCAGCTGACGATGAAGTACAGCACCACCAGGTTCATGAAATAGGGAATCCACAGCAGCACGGTGTCGATGGCGCGCCCGCCGGTGAACAGCTCGCGCACGGGCACGCCCTTGCGCTGCGCCACCGGCGCGCGGTATACCTGCGCCGCGCCCAGATCCGGCGCAATGCGCCGCATGATGGCGGCCAGCTTTCTCGGGTCGCCGCCACGGGCAATCAGGAAGCGCGCGGATTCCGGCATGAAGGCGCAGGCCAGCAAAGCCACGGCAAGCGGCAGGATGCCGCCGACGATAAAGACCGAATGCCAGCCGTGCGCCGGCAGCAAGGCCGAGCTGACCAGCCCGCCCAGCACCGCGCCAAGCGGCATGCCGCACATCAGCGTGGCCACCGTAGTACGGGCGTGCTGCTTGGGCGCATATTCGGACGCCAGCGAGATTGCGTTGGGCAGCGCGCCGCCCAGGCCGACGCCGGTCAACAGGCGCAGGACCAGGAGCTGATCGAAGCTGGTGGCATAGGCGGTTGCCAGCGACAGGCTGCCGAACAGGATCGACGACAGCACGATCATTGTCTTGCGGCCGTAGCGGTCCGCCAGCGGCCCCAGCACGACGGCGCCCATCAGCATGCCGACCAGGCCGGCGCTGAAGATGGGACCGAAGGACTTGATGGGGATGCCCAGCTCCTTCGACATGGCCGGGGCAAGCATGCCGATGGTCTGGGTGTCGAAGCCATCGAGCACGGCGACCAGGATGCACATGGCGATTGCCCAGCATTGCAGGCGGCCCAGCGGGCGGCTGTCTATCACTTCATGGACGAAGAGCGAGGGGGATGAGGTAGTCATGCTTTGTCTCCGTGCGCGGGAAGCGTCCCGTCGCTATGTCTGGTGGTGCGCGGCGCCGCCCCTCGTGCATGGCGAGGAGCGTGGCGCCCGTGGCGGATTCGTAGCCGGGCTACGTGCGGATCCAGCCACGCCCCCAGGAATTGAGCGTGTATTCCTCGTGCGGCCATACGCCCGGCAGCTTGGCGGGCTCGACCTGCTCCAGCTCCGCCGACAGCTCCACGCGGTTGCCGTCGGGATCGGTCACCATGAAGAACAGGTTGTTGCCCGGGCCGTGGCGCCCCGGGCCGAAGAAGATCGAGCGCCGCGCGCGCGCGAAGCGGTCGCCCCAGTCCCGGATATCGTTCCAGCATTGCGTCTCGTAGCAATGGTGGTCCCACGCATTGCTGGAGCCGCGAAAGAACGCGAGGGTGTGGTGCTCGTCGTCGGAGCGCAGGAAGCAGGTCATGACCTTGCCGGTCTGGTCAACCACATCGTCGGAGACGGCAAACCCGATCCGCTTCACGTAAAAATCCAGCACCGCTTCCAGCTCGGTGGTCTGGAACACCGTGTGCTGCACGCGCGCCGCCATGCGGTCGGCCGAACGCGGCTGCCGCGCCACGCCCAGGATCAGTTGCCGGCCCTGCGGGTCGCGCACGGCGAAGGCGTCGTCGTGGAAGAAGGCGCCGGCAGCGGCGGGCGCCGCTGCGGCCAGGTCGTCCAGCCGTGCCCGCAGGCGGGACAGTGCCTCATGGTCGCGCGCCGCGTAGGCGGCCGCGGCGAGCTCACCTGGCTTGCCGTCGTGGATGACCAGTGCGCGCTCGCCGGCCGCCAGCACGATGGCCTGGCCTTGGTGGCCCACCCGCTTGAGCTCGAACAGGTCTTCGTAGAAAGCGGCCAGCGCCTCGGGCTTGTCGCTGGTGACATGCAGGTGGTGCAGGGACAGCGGCGTATCGGTCTGCAGGGTGATCGGGGTGGTCATCGGTTCTCTCCGGTCATTCGGTGCCCAGCACCGCGGCGGCGCCCATGGCGGTGGCGGGTGATGGGCATGCCGCGGCGTCTTGCCCGGCATCGATGCGGCGGGTAAAGCGGGAGGCCAGTGCCTCGGTCTGCGACGGCGTGCAGATCGCAGCGAGATAGCGGTCGGGACGCACCAGCATCAGCCGCCCCCGCATCGCGCTGAAGCTCGCCGGCCATTGCTGCGCGGGCAGGCACACCACCTGGAAGCCATGCCGGCTGGCTTCGCTCGCCAGCGCTGCATCCGGCGTGAGCAATGGCACCAGCAGCACGCGCGCGGCACCCAGCCGGCGCCACAGCGGCTGCGCGGCCACCTGGGCCAGCCCGCCCGCATCCAGGCCAAGCGCGAGCAGCGCGAAGCGGTGGCCCAGCACATCGTCGAGCGGCACCTGCTGGCCTTCCGTGGTGGCGACCTTCGGCTGCGGCAACATGGTGCCGACCAGGTTCGCGGTATCGGGCTGCATGACTTCAAGCAAGCCGGTATGGAAGCGCGGCTTGGGCTTGAACTTCATCTTGAGGAAGTAATCGCGCACCGGCGGCACCAGCGCGGTGGCGCGGAAGAACGCGGCCCAGGCCCAGCCCTGCAGCCGGCTGGCCGGCGCCATCACCATGCCGAGGTTGAGCGCCAGGCGGATCAGCGCCCACGCGTGGTCGCGCCGCTCGGCTTCGTAGCTGTCCAGCGTCGCCGGACCCATCGTTGCGCGCAGCACCGCGGCGAGCTTCCAGCCCAGGTTGTGCGCGTCGCGCACGCCGCTGTTCATGCCCTGCCCTGCGTACGGGGGGGTCAGGTGCGCGGCGTCCCCGGCGAGGAAGATGCGGCCACGGCGCCAGTGATCGGCGACCCGGGCATGAAACGTGTAGACCGTCTTGCGCACTACGTTGGTCTTGCGCTCGCCCCGGAACGGACGCAGCAGCTCGCACACGCGCTCGGGCAGCAGCGTGGCCTCGTCGGTCTCCTCCGGCTTGAGCAGGAACTCGAAACGGCGGGTGCGGTTCGGCCCCGGCACCTCGACCACCGGGCGCTGCGCATCGCAATACGCGCGCGTCTGCCAGAAGGGATCGTCGTCGTCCTCGGTGTCCACCACCAGCCAGCGCGCATTGAACGACGAGCCCACCAACGTGGCGCCGATGCCCTGGCGCACCGAGCTGCGGCCGCCATCGGTGCCCACCATGTACGCGGCCCTCACGGCAATCACGCCCTGCGGGCCACTCACCAGCGCGCTGACGCCGGCGTCGTCCTGCGCGAATTCGTCCAGCGTGTGGCCGAACAAGACCGTGACGCAAGCAAAGCGCCCCAACCCCTCGCGCAGCGTGGCTTCAAACAGCGGCTGGCGAAACGCGTTGCGCTTCGGAAAGCCGTAGTCGGCAGCGGTGGGCTCCACCTTGCCGAAGCAGCGGCCGCCGGGGCGGGTGTAGTAATGCACGCCATAGCCCGCCACCACATTCTTCATGACCGGCTCGATCAGCCCGATCGCCTGCATGGTGCGCAGCGATTCGTCGTCGATCGACACCGCCCGGGGCTCGGCGACGGTGGCCGGCTTGCGGTCGATCAGCACGGTGTCGATGCCGTGCTGGCCAAGGATATTGGCCAGCGTCAGGCCGGTTGGCCCGGCCCCCACCACCAGCACCGCCGTCTGCAGCGTTTGCGTGCTTTTCATGATTGGTCTCCTGTGCGCTACGCGTGTTCGTTACTCGTCGCGGATGGTGTTGCGCAGCACGCCGATGGAGGAGATCTCTACCTCGACCACATCGCCCTCGCGCATCCACAGCGGCGGCTCGCGGAACGCGCCCACGCCGCCCGTGGTGCCGGTGATGATCACGTCGCCCGCGCGCAGTTCGGTAAAGGTCGAGCAATAGGCGATCACATCGCCCACGCTGAAGATCAGGTCGTCGGTGGCGGCCTGCTGCACCACCTCGCCATTGAGGCGGGTGGTCAGCGACAGCCGCGACGGATCGGGGATCTCGTCGGTGGTGACGAGCCAGGGGCCAAAGCCGCCGGTCTGCGGGAAGTTCTTGCCGGGGGTGAACTGGATCGTGTGCTTTTGCCAGTCGCGCACGCTGCCATCGTTGTAGCAGGAGTAACCCGCCACGTAGCCGAGCGCATCGGCAGCCGCCACGTGGCGCGCGGTCTTGCCGATGATCACCGCCAGTTCGCCCTCGAAGTCCAGCTTCGCGGATGCCTTGGGGCGCAGGATCGGCTGCTCGTGGGCGGTCTGCGAGTCGGCAAAGCGGGTGAAGAACATCGGGTACTTCGGCATGTCCCGGCCCGTCTCCTTCACGTGCGAGGCGTAGTTGATGCCCACGCACAGGATTTTGGCCGGGTCCGGGATGAGCGGCAGGAAGCGCACGTCCGCCAGCGGAATCGTCGCCTCGCTTTGCGCCGCGATCGAAGCAATCGCGGGCAGCGCGCCGCGCTCCAGGGCCTCGCGCAGGCTCGCACCCACCGCGCTGCGGTGCGGGCCGAGGTCGATCACGCCGTTGCCGGCAACCACGCCGAAGGATGGTTGGTCGCGATATTCAAAACTGAGCAGCTTCACTGTCGTCTCCAGAAGGTGATGGCTTCGGCACAACTCGTTTGTGCTTGCGGCCGATGAAGACAGTATTGTCATATTTTGCGAAATACGCACGTAACGTTTACCCCAATACGCGTATTTAGCGAATACATAGCTTATGAGCCGGCAAAGTTTGATGCTATGCTTGGCGCACACGAATTCATTCGAGACGCAGCAATGGCGACCGACCGTGCCCTGGGTGTCCTGGGGCTCTTTTCATTGGACAAGCCGATCTGGACCGCGGAAGAAGTCGCGGCACGGCTGGAGGTATCGATCAGCAGCGCCTACCGCTACCTGTCGAACCTGATGGAGATCGGGCTGGTGGCATCCGCGGGCGCGGGGCGCTATGTGCTCGGCCCCGCGATCATCCAGCTGGACCGGCAGATCCAGCTGACCGACCCGATGCTGCAGGTGGCACGACCGGTGATGGACGAGCTGATCGGCTACGCGCCGCCCGGCTCGGTGATGCTGCTATGCCGCGCGTTCGCGGACTCGGTGCTGTGCGTGCACCAGGTGGTGGGGCCAGGCCCGCAATCCGTGGTCAGCTACGAACGCGGCCGCCCCATGATCATGTTCCGGGGCGCCACCTCGCGGATCATCCTGGCTTACCAGCAAACCCGGACCTTGCAGGCGATCTACAACAAGCACGCGGACGAGATCCGCGGCGCGGGCCTGGGCGACGACTGGACAGCGTTCCGCCAGGCACTTAGCCGCCTGCGCCGCGCGGGGCACGCGGTCTCCCACGGCGAAATCGACCAGGGACGCGTCGGCCTGGCCGCGCCCGTGCTCAGCGAGGAAGGGCGCGCCATCGGCAGCCTGAGCTATGTGGTGGCGGAATCCGCCATCGATGCGCGCGGCATTACGCGGCTGACGCATCTGCTGTCGGCCGCGGCCAGCGAGATCGGGACGGCGTTGGTGGCGCAGGGGCCTGCCGAGGGCGTGGGCGAGCGGCAGGCCTAGGATGCCGACGGGCAATCGCTGGTGTCGACCCGCGACGGCGCATGCCGAGGGTGAAGCAAAAGGGTCAAGGTGGCTATCGGGCCGTGCCCTGCAGCATCTGTCGCCTATTCAGGCTTGATGCTCCCATCCTTGATGACCCGTTCCCATTTTGCCGTCTCGCCGTCGACAAAGCGCTTGAACTCTGCCGGGGTGGAGCCGGCCGGCTCGGCACCGATGGCAAGCAAGCGTTGCCTTGCCTCCGGCGACTGGAGGATCTGCCGCACCAGCGTGCCAAGCCGGTCCACGATCGCCGGCGGCGTGCCGGCGGGCGCGAAGAGCCCATTCCATTCGTAGACCTGGTAGCCTGCCAGGCCGGACTCCGCCACGGTGGGCGTATCAGGCAGCGCGGGAGCACGCCGGGTCCCCGTGGTGGCAAGCACCTTCAGCTTCCGGCCTTTGACGAGGGGATACGAAGCGGCCATGTTGCTGAACATCAGGTCCACCTGGCCGCCCATCAAGTCGCTCAGCGCCGGTGCGCCGCCCTTGTATGGCACGTGCAGCAGGTTCAGCCCGGACTGCTGGCTGAACAGTGCCGCCGCGAGATGCTGGGCGGTCCCCGGCCCCGCGGATGCATAGCTCAGCTTGCCGGGCTTCGCCTTGGCGGCGGCAATCAGGTCCTGGGGCGTGCCGAACGGCGAGTTCGGCGGCACGACGAGAAGGTTCGGCACCAGCACGACGAGTGAAACCGGGGCAAAGTCCTTGCTGGTGTCATACGGCAGCCGGGGCTGCAGGCTGGGATTGACGGAGTGGGCGGTGGCGTCGAGCAGCAGCGTGTAGCCGTCGGCCGCCGCCTTCGCTACCGCGCCCGCGCCGATGACGCCGCTGGCGCCCGGGCGATTGTCGACCACCACCGTCTGCCCGAGCTTCGCGCCAAGCGGAGCAGCCAGGATCCGCGCCACGGTGTCTGCCGCGCCGCCGGCGGGGTAAGGCACCACCAGGCGAATGGGATGGTCCGGATAGCCAGCGGCTTTTGCGTCGGCGGTGACCAAAGCCCCGACCCAGGGCAGGACCGCCAGCAGCCCCTTGACGACAAGCTTCTTGTGCATGACTTCGACTCCGTCCATCTCTCGCTGTTTTGAATGTCTTCGGTTCGAGCAAGGCGCCGGCTAGACCGTGGCGACAGGAGTTGCCGGCGAGCCAACCGCGCCGGGCAGGCGCAGCGGCGGCGCGGTCAGCAGGAAGCGGCTGCGCCCGTGCGCGCGCAGCCAGCGCGCCAGCGGCGTCAGGTACCACAGCTCGCCCAGATGGATCCCGTTCTTGAACAGGCAATGCGCGTGCAGCGGCAGGCGCGGCCCGCGGATCGGCGACGGCGTCAACGGCTTCGGCACCACCAGTTCCACCGCCGGGTTGTCGGCCAGGAGGCAAGCCAGCCGGGTGTCGACGATCCAGTTCAGCAGTTTGCCGTCGTAGCCATCGAGACCGGTGCCGCTGTCATGCAGACGCTTGACGTCCGGGTTGCCGTTCATCGCCAGCAGCATGTCGGCAAAGCCGGTGTGGATGCAGACCATGTCGCCGGCTTCCACCTGAACGTTGTCGGCCTCGAGGATGCGCATCAGCTCGTCGTATCCGACAGCATGGCGCTTGCGGCCGACATGGTGTTCGAGGTCCAGCATCACGCCGCGGCCTTGCGCCCCGTGCTCCGCCAGCACGGCGATGCTGAGCGCTTGCGCCACCGGATCCGGGTAGCGCGCCCAGGGCTCGGTGCCGCTGACTTCATGTCCGGGCCGGATGTGCTCTCCTGCCTTGAAGCCGTTGTAGAAGACCGCCTCCGGCACGCCGTCGCCATCGGCATCGAAGTGGCCGCCAACGTGCGCGAGGCTGTCCCACTGCGTGGAATACTGCAAACTCATGAGCACCACGTCATCATTGACCACGTCGGTGATATCCGGGTCCTCGGACGCGTACGACCAGCAAAAGCCCTGCTGCCCTGCGCTCTTGCCGTCACGCAGGACGGAGAAGCGGCGCGGCGGCTGCCGGCGCGGATTCATCGCCGAGCCGCCCGGCAGGTCCAGCGGCAGGGACAGACAAAACGTCATTCCTTCCTTCACTTCGGCGATGCCTTGCAGCACCTTGGCCTTGTCCACCAGGTTCATCCGGCCGCGCTGGTCATCCTCTCCGAACTCGCCCCAGTGGCTACCCTCCGGGCTGTGCTTCCAGCGTCGCGTCATGCCTCGTCTCCCGTCGCGTTCCTGCGTGGGCCGACCGGCAGGCCCGCCACATCCATCTCGATACGCAGGATCTCGCCCGCCGTGGAGTCCGTCACGAACAGCGTCTTGCCGGTCGCGCCGCCGAAGGCGAGATTGGTCAGCGAATGCCCTGCGGGGCCGCGCAGCACCTGCACCGGCTCGGCGCGGTGGTTCAGCACCCAGACGTAGCCAAGCCCAGGGTTGGCCACCAGCAACCGGCCGGAGGCATCCATGGCCAGCCCGTCCGGGCCACTCGGGCCATACGACGTAAAGAACTGCCCCGTCTTGGATACGCCACCATCGGCAAGGATCGGCATGCGCCAGACGCAGTTGCCACGGGTCACGGCCACGAACAGGAATTTCTCATCGGGGGACAGCACGATGCCGTTGGGGCTGGGCACATTGGACAGCAGCAGCTCCAGCCGGCCAGCGGCGCTCAGGCGATAGACGCGGCCCGTGGGATCGTGCAGGCCGGTCTGCCCCTGGTCGGTGAAGTAGATGTTCCCTTGCGTATCGATGGTGAGGTCGTTGACTCCCTTGAAGCTCTCGGTATTGCGGCGATCCAGGTAGGGCGTGGCGCTGCCGCTGCGCACGTCGACGCGCATCAGGCCATTGCGGTAGTCCGTTACCAGCAGCTCGTGCGCGTTGAGGAACTTCATGCCATTGGGCTCGCCATCCCACTGCGCCGCCAGTTCCCAGTCGCCCTGGGGATCGATGCGAAAGACACGGCCGTAGGGGATGTCAGTGACATAGAGATTGCCGGCGCCGTCGAACACCGGCCCCTCCAGGAAGGCATCGATCTCGCGCCCGCCCTGGTTGGCGTCGGCCCAGGCCGTGCGCCTGGGCTGGCGGTATTTCGCCGGCATGTGGGTAAAAAGGTCCAGCTCACGGACTTCCGGGGCACTTAGCAGGAACATGTCAATGGCGCGGTGCGCGATGAGGTTGTGGCGAATTCAATCGGCTTTCAGCCCAAGCTCCTGGGCGATCTGGCTATAGGTGGCGACTTCACGGCGGATCTGGCGGGCGAATCCCTCGCCGCACAGTGCCTTGGGTTCCAGCCCGAGTGCGCGCAGCTTATCCGTCGTGCCGGGCGCGGCCAGATAGGCTTGGACCTCGCGCTCCAGCATGCGCACGTGTGCGTCCGGCATGCTTGCCGGCGCCAGGACGCCGTACCATGCGTCGGCGGCATAGCCCTTCACGCCGGCCTGCTCGAAGGTGGGCACCTCCGGCAGCTGCGCGGAGCGTGTGGGACTGGCGATCGCCAATGCCGTGAGCTTGCCCGCCTTGATCTGCGGCAAGACGGAGCCTAGCGACGCGAACGAAGCATCGACCTGCCCCGCCATCAGGTCGTTGACCACCTGCGCCGCCCCCTTGTATGGGACGCCGGTCATCCGTATGCCTGATTCGCGCGCAAATAGCTCGCTGGCGAAGTGCACCGAGCTGCCGACGCCAGGGGTGCCATAGGTGACCGAAAACGGCTTTGCCCTGGCCTTCTGCATGAACTCGCCCAACGTCCTGACCTGCAGCGAAGGCCCGACCACCAGCACCGTTGGCGCGGCGGCGACCAGGCAGACTGGCTTGAAGGAGTTGATCGCGTCGAACTTGACGCGGGCGCTGTAGAGCGCCGGGATCATGGCATGGTTGGTGGCCGCCATCAGCAGCGTGTGGCCGTCCGTGGCATTGGCTACGGCTTCCGCTGCGATGATGGTGTTGGCCCCGGGCTTGTTGTCCACCACCATCGGCTGCCCCAGCCCTTTGCCCGCCTGCGCGGCGAAACCGCGCGCCACCAGATCGGTCGGGCCACCGGCGGAAAAACCGACCACCAGCCGCAGCGGCCTGGCCGGCCATGCCTGCGCGCCAACCCCGGATGGCAATGCCAGGGCGCCCACGGCCAGTAGCAGGCCGCATGCCGGGATGCAACGCCAGATTGATATCAGTCGTAGCGTCATGTCATTGCTTTTCAAACGCGGTGTTGGCCGCCACCTTGCCCCAGAAGGCCGTGCGCTCGGCAAGCTGCCTGGAGAATGCGCTGGCATTCCAATAGCCGGGATCCGCGCCAATGCCTTCGGCAAAAGTCTTCATGTCCGGGGAGGCCATGGCAGCGGCCACTTCCTTTTGCAGCCGCTCCAGCACCTTCGGCGGCGTGCCCTTGGGCGCCCACAGTCCGGTGAAGTTGACTACACCATAGCCCTTGACCCCGGCCTCGGCAAAGGTCGGCACATCGGGTAGCGCGGCAAGGCGCTTGTCGCCGCTCACCGCCAGCAGGCGCAGGCTCCCGCCCTTGACCTGCCCGATGACGCCTGGGGTTGAAGCGATCTGGTAGTCCACCGTGCCGCCGAGCAGCGCCAGCGTGGCCTCGCCCGCGCCCTTGAACGGCACGTGCATGAAGTGCGCGTTGGTGGCCACGCCCAGGGCCTCGCTGGCGAAATGCGGCGTGGTGCCGGCACCGCCGGAGCCATAGCTCACCTTGCCGTCGCCCGCGCGCGCGGCGGCGATCAGGTCGCTCATGGTCCTGTATCTGGCGTCGGCCTTGACCGCCACGGCCATCGGCGCGAACACGAAGGCGGCCACTGGCTGCAAATCGCTGGCGTAGTCGAACGGCAGCTTCTTGAAGATGTGCGGCAGCAGCGAGTACGTGGTGTCGTTGGCGAGCAGCGTGTAGCCGTCCGCTGGGGCGCGGGCGACTTGCGTGGTGCCGATGGTGCCGGTGGCGCCGGCCTTGTTCTCGACGACGAAGCTCTGGCCAGTCTGCTGGGTCAGGCGTTGGGCCATTTTGCGGGTGACGGCGTCTACGGCGCCGCCTGGAGGGTAAGGGACTACGATCCTGACGGGCTTGTCGGGCCAGGTTTGCGCGTGGGCGGATAGGGCGATGAAGGCGATCGCGCCCAGCGCGCAGCGGCGCAGTGCCGCGACGCGGTTCGATTTGGCTTGCATGGTTGTCTCCTGCTTTGTACTTTTGGGAAATCGGGAGCGACAGCCGTCGTTATAGCGCGACTTTGGCCTATCCGTCGGCTCCGTTCAATGCCGCCGGTCTGCTCCCCTCTCCCACTTGTGGGAGAGGGGCCGGGGGAGAGGGCGGGCGCTCGTTACGCCATCATGCTGGACAAAACCCAGGGCTTCGCTTCAAGTGGCTCCTAGCCAAGCCACCCCTCTCCCCGGCCCTCTCCCCCTGAGGGGAGAGGGAGAAACAGCCGTCGTCATGGCGCGCGGTGTTGGCCTATCCGTCGGCTCCGTTCAATGCCGCCGGTCTGCGCGCCAGCACGCTGAGCGTATTCTGCGCCGCGGCCACGCCCATGTTCACGTAGGCGGCGCTGGTCACGCCACCGATGTGGGGGCTGAGCAGAAAGCCGGGCTGGCGGTGGAAGATATGCGGCACCGTCATCGGCTCGACGGCGAAGCTGTCCAGCCCCGCCATGGCCACCTGCCCGGATTGCACGGCGGCCAGCAGCGCCGGTTCGTCGATCAGCCCGCCACGCGCGGTGTTGACCAGGATCACGCCCGGCTTGCAGCGTGCCAGCGTTTGCGCATTGATCATCGCCTTGCTCTCGCTGGTCAGCGGGCAGTGCAGCGAGATCGCGTCTGCCTCCTGCCAGATCGTTTCCAGGTCCACGGGCTCGATATAGCCCGGCAGATCGCCAGCGAACGGATCGAAGCCGATCACGCGCATGCCCATGGCATCGCACATCCGGGCAAAGCGCCGGCCGATGGCGCCGAGGCCGATCAGGCCGATGGTGTTGCCGGCCAGCTCGAAGCTCTTGTGCGTGGCCTTGTCCCAGTGGCCGGCATGCATGCGCGCATTGAGCTGCACAACGGATTTGGCGCAGCCCAGCAGCAGGGCCATGGCCTGCTCCGCGACCGCCGCGGCGTTGGCGCCCACGGCGGCCGTTACCTCGATGCCGCGCGCGGCGGCGGCCGGCTTGTCGATGGTGTCAGTGCCGCTGCCGTGCTTGGAGATGACCTTCAGTGCCGGCGCCGCATCCATGATTTCCGGGGTGACAGCGCCGTAGCGCACGATGATGCCGACCGGGTTGTGGCGCTGCGCCAGCGCCACCAGGTCGGCGGCCTGGGGCGTCTTGCCGGCGTAGACGATGTCGTAGCCGCCGAGCAATGCCTCGGCTTGTGGCGCGAGATCGGCCGCGGTGACGAGGATGGCTGGCTTGCTGCTCACAGCGTCTCTCCCTCTTTCAGCACGCCGGCGGTGACGAGCGAGGCAAGCAGCCACGGGGCGTTGGTCTTGCCTTCCTTGATCTGCGCGATGCGGCGGGCTTCGGCGGCTTCCTTGTGCTCGGCGAGCGGCAGCAGCGAGGCGATTTTTTCACGCTCGACCACCACCAGGCCATCGGCGTCGCCGCAGATGAAGTCGCCGGGGTTGACTGTCACGCCGCCAACCGAGACCGGGTGGCCGATGCGCCCGGCGACTTCCTTGGTTGGGCCGTTGGGGTTGGTGCCCACCGAGAACACCGGATAATCCATTTCGTCGATCTCCAGGCTGTCGCGCACGGCGCCGTCGATCACCACGCCGGCGATGCCCCGCTGGCGGCATGCATTCATCATGATGGTGCCCATGAGCGCGCTGCTCTGGTCGCCCTTGCCGTCGATCACCAGCACGTCGCCGGGCTGCGCCAGCGCCATCGCGGCGTGGATCATCAGGTTGTCGCCGGGGCGCACTTCCACGGTGAAAGCGGTGCCGGACAACTTCATGTGCGGGCGCAGCGCCCTGATGCGGCCGTGCAACGCGCCGCGGCGGCCGGCCACGTCGGCCAAGATCGCCGGCTGGAATCTAGCGGCCTGGGCGACGATGTCTGCGGGCACGCGGTCGAAGGATCTGATGATGTCGGGCAGGCTCATGGCATGGCTCCTTGGGATTCGGGGATTAGGGGAGGATCAGTCGACCTGCGCGCCGGATGCCTTGACGGCGGCCGACCAGCGCACGGTGTCTTTCTTCATCAGGGCGCCGAACTGCTCGGGGGTGCCGCCCAGCACATCGGCGCCCTGGTCGCTCAGCTTCTTCTTCAGGTCGGGCACCTGCAGCGCCTTGTTGAATTCGGCGTTCAGGCGCGCCACGATGTCCTTGGGCGTGGCGGCGGGCGCCACGAAGCCGAACCACGTCACGGCCTCAAACCCGCTGTAGCCGGACTCGGCGATGGTGGGGACGTTGGGCAGGTCGTCCATGCGCTTGGCCGAGGTGACGGCCAGCGCGCGCATCTTGCCGTTGCGGATATGGCCGATCAGCGTCGGCACCGACGACAGGTACAACTGCACCTGCCCGCCGATCAGGTCATTGACGGCCTGGGCCGCGCCCTTGTACGGCACGTGGGTGAGCTTGATGCCGGCCGTCTTCTGGAACAGCTCGCTGGTCAGGTGCGCCACGGTGCCGTTGCCCGGCGAGGCCACGTTGATCGTGCCCGGATTGGCCTTGCTGGCAGCCACCACATCGGCCAGCGTCTTGTAGGGCGAATCCACGTTGGTCACCAGCACCAGCGGCGCGCTGGCCACCAGCCCCACCGGTGTGAGGTCCTTCGCCACGTCGTAGGGCAGCTTGCGGTAGAGCGTGGGGTTGATGGCCAGGTTGCTGGTCTGGCCCAGCACAATGGTGTAGCCGTCGCCGCTGGCCTTGGCCGCGGCATCCACGCCGAGGTTGCCGCCGGAACCCGGCTTGTTGTCCACCACGAAGCGCCAGCCCTGGGCCATCGCCACCTTGTTGGTGACCTCGCGGGCAATGATGTCCGTGCCGCCGCCGGCCGGGAACGGCACGATCACGCGGATGGGCTTGGCGGGATAGGTCTGGGCCAGGGCCGGAAGGGCCAGGGCGCAAAAGATGGCGGTGGTCAGGCCGCGGCGCAGCAGGTTCATTGCTTTGTCTCCAGATCTCTTTATTTGTTGGAACGGATTCTGGATGGTCGTTGCACTCAGTACAATACGGTTTCACTGTACGCAACTCATTCCACAGCATGGACTCATCCAACTCCCCCACTGCCGGTGACGCGGGCGACGACGCCGGCGGCGGCGGCGTCATTGCGGTACGGCGGGCGCTGCGCGTCCTGGAAGCCTTCGGCGTAAGCGACGCGCAGCTCACTCTGGCCGAACTCAGCCGCCGGACCGGCTTCCACAAGACGACCGTGCTGCGCCTCGCGCGCACGTTGGCGACCGACGACTACCTGGTGCAGAAGGAGGACGGCAGCTGGCGGCTCGGACGTGCCGCCGGCTGGCTGGGCGCGTGCTACCAGGCCACCTTCAACGTGCACGAAGTGGTGGAACCCGTGCTGCGGGAGCTGACGATCAAGACGGGGGAAAGCGCATCGTTCTACGTGCGCGAGGGCCAGCAGCGCATGTGCCTGGTGCGCGTGGAGGGGCCGCAGGCCATCCGGCACCATGTGCGCATCGGCTCGGCGCTGCCGCTGGACAGCGGCGCGCCGGGGCGGGTCATCCTGGCGTTCTCAGGGGAGCCCGGCGAGCCCTATGAATCGATCCGGCGACGGGGATATCACCTGTCGATGGGCGAGCGCGAGCCCGAAGTCTCCAGCGTTTCGGCACCGGTGTTTGGCCTGCATTGGAAGCTGCTCGGGTCGGCGTGCATCTCCGGGCCTTCCTCGCGCCTGAGCGAGGAAAGGCTGCTCGCGCTGGCGCAGACCGTCATGGATGCAGCCAACCAGCTCTCGTATGCGATGGCGGGAAGCCATCGGCCGGCGCCGGCGGCGGCTTCGGGCAGTCCGGCGACCTGGCACCCTTGAAGAGACCTGCCCAAAGCGTCACGCCGCGTCACGCTGGCACAAGACGCTGTCGGGCTGGCACTATTCGGATGGCGTTCCCGATGATCCGGCCACGCCTCTTGCCCAATATCGATACCGGGCCTAACCCGACAACGCAGTATCCGCAACAACAAAGGAGTCAAGCGCATGCCCCCGATCGAGACACTGTTGCCATTTTTCGGCATCGCCGTGGTGCTTGGACTGACGCCGGGCCCGGACAATGTCTTTGTGCTGCTGCAATCCGCCATGCGGGGGCCGCGCGCGGGCATGGTCGTGGTGCTTGGCCTGTGTACCGGGCTGCTGGTGCACACCACCGCGGTCGCCTTTGGCCTGGCCGCGCTGTTCGCCGCGTCCAAGGTCGCGTTCATGGTGCTCAAGATCGCTGGCGCGCTGTACCTGGGCTATCTTGCGTGGCAGGCATTCCGCGCCCCGGTGGGCGCGATGAACCAAGGCAGCGGCGACAAGCCTGGCGTGGGGCACATGTACCGGCGCGGCGTGGTGATGAACCTGACCAACCCCAAGGTGGTGATCTTCTTCCTCGCGTTCCTGCCGCAGTTCGTCGCGCCGGATCGTGGGCATATCGCGCTGCAGATCATGGTGCTGGGCGTGGTCTTCATCATCGCCACCCTGCTTGTCTTTTCCGTCATCGCCTACTGCTCGGCCATGTTCGGCGCCCTGCTGCTGCGCTCGGCACGGGCGCAGCGGGCGCTGAACTGGTTTGCGGGGGTGGTGTTCCTGGGGCTGGCCGCGCGGCTGGCTACGTCGAGGATGTAGGGGAGAGCTGGGAGTTCGGAGTTTTGATGCTTCAGTGTCCCGTTCCGCTGATTCGTACGCAAAGTCTGTTGAGCCTGAAGCAGGAACTGTAGGTCGGGGGGAGTGTGCGATGTGTATTGCTTGTAGCCCGCTGACGCGGGGGGGTCTCTTGTGGGTGGGGTTTTGATGCTTCTAGCTGCTGATGCAGAATGGCGTGAGTGGGCGATGTTTTAGCGCTTCTAGCTGCTGATGCAGAATAGCGTGAGTGGGGCAGTGTTTTAGCGCTTCTAGCTGCTGTCGCGGCTGTACGGTGTTGGCCGTTTTGGAACGTGTGAGATGTCACTTTTCTTTACTCGCGGCTCGTAAAGAAAAGTAACCAAAAGAAAGCGATCCTTGCAGGAGGCTGGCGTGGCGTCATTGGGAATCCCAATGGTTTCGTCGTACGGCCCTGGGTGCTAATGGACTCGTGCCGTTACCAGTTTAGATCACCACGACGCTGCCAATGCCCAGAGATTCGTGGTGGCCCCCACCGGTAGCCACCACCACGAATTTCAAGCCGTCTGTCGCTCGCGGCGCGGGCGGCCACGA